>JAUZPS010000387.1 GCA_030705945.1 Bacillota bacterium | reverse complement strand
GCAATAAACATTTTACATCCATTTTTTATATTGCAAAATATATACCTTGATTCATAAGTTGCGAAAAGTTCAGCTTTGATAGTAAAATGCAGATGTATTAACTGCATTTTTAATGTAAAATCTTTTTCGTAACTTATATAGTATCAAAAAAACTTAGTAACTGGTCGTTTCAAAAACTTGATATAATGGGTTTTCGTCATATAAACTTGAACAAGGAATTTTTTGAAACGCCATAAATAATTGCCTTGCTAAGAAAAAGGTTTTTTGCTGTAAGCTGTAAGTTTGAAATTTACAGGATAGAAGGTGTAATATGAGCGAACCTGTTCTGGAACTAAAAAATATATCCAAGAGAATCAAAGGCAAGGATATTGTAAAGGATGTCAGCCTTTCAGTTTATGGGTCTGAGATTTTTGGCTTTCTTGGACCTAATGGCGCGGGAAAGACAACTACTATTAGAATGATTGTGGGTCTTATACGGCCAACAAGCGGAGATATAAGTATTTACGGGCATTTTCTAAAGAGTGATTTTAAAGGGGCAATATCCAATATAGGCTGCATTATCGAAAGTCCGGACCTTTACAAGTACATGTCAGGTCTTGATAACTTACAGCAGTTTGCTGTTATGAAAAATAATGTTGATTCTAAAAGAATTGCTGAGGTAGTTGAATTGGTTGGTTTGCAAAACAGAATAAAGGATAAGGTAGGGACATATTCACTGGGGATGAGGCAGCGTTTAGGAATAGCTCAGGCAATACTGAGCAGGCCAAAACTTCTGATACTGGACGAACCTACAAACGGATTGGACCCATCAGGTATTGCAGAATTCAGAAATCTGATACGTTTGCTTGCTTATGAGGAAGGCATGTCAGTGTTTATTTCGAGTCATATTCTTTCTGAGATACAGCTGATGTGCGATTCTGTCACGATAATAAAGCAGGGAAAGTCTGTAAAGTCATTAAAGGTAAATGAGTTTAATCAGGGGCAAATAATCGAGTGGCAGCTTGATAACCCATCTAGGGCAGTCGGGATTTTAAAGGATAGATGGTCTATCGAGGCTCAGATGACTAAAAAGAACGCGCTGACCGCTTCAATTGGGGTAGTCCCTGTAGATGAGATTAACAGCTTATTTATCAATGAAGGATTGAAACTGTCGTTTTGCAGCACTCAAAGAAGTTCGTTAGAGGATCTATTTTTAAACCTGACGGAAGGTGATGAAATTGTATAAACTCATCCAAAATGAAATGTTTAAAATGATAAACAAGAAAAGGCTTTTTATTGTTCTGGGCCTTCTTTTTATTATGATAGCGGCTTTTGCGTATGGGCAGCATAACTCAATTGAAAGGACGAGGGAGCAAACAGCTAAGAGGATTGGCATTTCAGCCAGCAATGACTGGCATAAAATATTGGAACAGCGGATTATTGAGATAAAAAACAGAATAGACTCTCCCGGCATGGATGATACAAGAATAGCAAGGATGCGGGTTCAGATGGAGCAATTCAAATATTATCTTGATAATAATATAAACCCCATAGATGTAACAAACGCCAGCTTTACCACAAAGTTTATGGAGCAGTCATTATTCCTTTTTCTTCCACTGCTTATAATTATTCTCGCTGCCGATATAGTTTCAGGGGAACTGGGGGCAGGCACCATAAAGCTGCTTTTGGTTCAAGGGGTCCCAAGATGGAGGATACTGCTTAGTAAGTACATTACGCTGATAACTCTGCAATTGGTAGTTTTATTTTTCGCGTTTGTATTTTCCTCCATTATTTCGGGATTTTTCTTCGGATTCCGCGGTTGGACAGCCCCTGTTTCAACGGGATTTAAAGTCATAGGAGGACAACTTGTTACGTCTGATATTGTCAATGTTCCGCAGTGGCAATACACGATGATGGTTTACGGAGCTGCCTATTTTGTAGCATTAGCTGTTGGTACTGTTTCATTCATGGTTTCTGTAATTGTAAAAAGCACAGCTGCGTCTATTGGAATTATTCTATCCGCATTGATCGGAGGCTCAATACTCAGCAATTTTGTTGCAGATTGGAAGTTGGCTAGATATTTATTCTCAGTTAATTTAAGGCTTACTGATTATATTTCGGGTTCTCTGCAACCGATTGAGGGAATGGATATGACTTTTTCCGTAGCAGTTTTATCTGTTTGGATAATTGGAGCTTTAATGATAAGTTTTATTTATTTTACCAAAAGAGACATTATGGTTTGAATATTTATTAATACTAATGATTATTGAGGGAGGACAAATAAATGGCTAAAAAAATACTTTGGTATCTGATTATTTTTATCGCATGTATATCCCTGATATTCGTTACATCCGGTTTTTATAAGGCCTTGAAATCTACAATTGGCAGCTCCGGCGATAATAATAAGTCAATGGATCAGAAGACTGCGGTTTCTCATGCAGATAACGCAAAATTAACTAAAGATCCGAATAAAAAAAGGCTTCTTATTCTGGGAGATTCAATAGCAAACGGTACAGGAGATGAAAGTTCCAAAGGAATAGATGGAAACCTTAAGGAATTGCTTAAAAATCAAACTTCAAAGGATATTGTTCTGGATAATGCGGCTATTGACGGCTTAAAATATAATGATCTATTAAAGCAGCTCAATGAGAAAAAGCTGGACAGTTATATAAGTAACGCGGATTACATCATCATCTCAATTGGCGGGAATGATATAAGAGAGATGTTAACAGTGGATGAACTGTCAAGGGAGGATATATTTAGTCAAAAGCAGGAGGGTTTTGTTAAGGGACTCAAAGAAGTTATCTCTTATATAAGGAAAAACAATCAAAATTCAATGATTGTATTCTTAGGTCTTTATAACCCCACTAAGGATGATGATACACCGGATAACATGAAGATGCTCAAGTCATGGAACAATAGCGCGCAAACTGTTATTGATGACGATTCCAGAGCTGTTTTTATTCCAACTTATGATATATTTAAATTCAATACAGATAAATTTATATCGCCTGACAGACTTCATCCTAATTCATTCGGGTACCAGGCCATAGCTTACCTTATCGAAAAAGCAATTGAAAGTACATTGGAGAAATGATGATAAAATTGTTCATTTCCTATTGACATACTAGTGTATCTCGGGTAAAATGTTAGGTGAGACTAATAATAATGAGAGTGATTATCATTGCCAATTTCAATTATATTAGCTATATAAAAAATGAATGTAAAATGTTTATTGCAAAATATATAGTGTCAAGGAGGTTTTGTAATGTCAGGAAATTTAGCCTTATCCGCATCGATGCAGGACTATCTGGAAGCTATTATTGAGCTTGAAGAGGAAGAGGGAACGGTCAGGATTACTGATATTGCAAATAAGCTTGAAATAGCTAAGGCCAGTGTTAATCAAACGATTAAGAAGTTAAAGGAAATGGAACTTGTAACGCAACAGGTGTATGGACCTGTAGAACTAACTGATAAAGGCAGACAAATGGCTCATAAGATAAGGCAGAGGCATATAAAGCTAAGGCAGTTTCTTATTGAAGTCCTTGGAGTTGATGAAGATATTGCCGAAAAGGATGCCTGTCTCATGGAACATGCTGTCAGCGCTCAAACAATGAATAAATTGACTGATTTTTTATGCAGGAATGGATATATGGCTGCAGGGTGCGATTTAAACGACAACGAGAATATCGGTGATTAGGATAGAGTTTAAGTAGTTTGGAGGGACTTATATGAAAGAAAATAATACAGTTGCTTTAAGCGAACTTAAAAAAGGTCAGAGAGGAAAAGTTGTAAGGGTTGTATCAAGAGGAGTCATCCGTAAAAGGATTATTGAGATGGGAATAACCAGCGGGACGGAAATTCAGGTAAAAGGCTTTGCTCCTTTCGGAGATCCTATGGCTTTGGGTGTAATGGGGTACAGTTTAGGACTTAGAAAATCTGAAGCAGCGGATATTTTTGTTGAATTAATATAAGCGCGTATGAAAATTTTTTGTTGCAGAGTTAGGTTAGACTAACAAATAAAGGTGAGGATTATAATGGGAAATAATAATGAAAGAGAATATATATTAGCGTTAGCCGGTAATCCCAACTCGGGAAAAACATCGCTTTTCAACAGTCTTACAGGAGCTAGGCAGCATGTAGGCAACTGGCCTGGGGTGACTGTGGAAAAAAAGGAAGGCAGTTTTATTTCTGACGGTAAAACGGTGAAAGTCATTGACTTGCCAGGAACCTACAGCCTTGGAGCGTTTTCAGAGGATGAAGCAGTGGCGAGGGACTATATTATTAATGAAAAGCCTGATGTGGTTGTAAATATTGTTGACTCAACCAACATAGAAAGAAATATGTATCTTACATCACAGCTTTTAGAAATGGGCGCGAATATCATAGTCGCCCTGAATATGTATGATGAAGCTAAAGCTAAAAATATAGAGATAGATATTGATGGGCTGGCAGATATGCTTGGAGTTCCAGTATTACCAACTGTAGCAACAAAGAATAAAGGACTTAAGGAGCTATCGGAGCTTTTCTTTAAGTCCTCGGATAACGTTTCTAAGGAACCCCTGCGTATTAATTATGGAAAGGAAATAGAAGAGTCCATTGGCAAACTGCAGGAAGAAGTCAAAAAAGAAGCAGACATGCTGGCTCAATATGATTCCAGATGGCTTTCAATAAAGCTTCTGGAGGGTGATAGGGGCATAAATGATTTCGCCAAGAAATTCAATAACTATGATGTTCTAGAGAAAATGCGCCTTAATTTGGTAAAGAAGCTCGAAGCTTTCTGGAACGATGACATTGAGTCTATTTTTGCGGAGAAAAGATATGGCTTTATTAAGGGGATTGTCAAGGAAACTGTCAAGAGACAAGTTTCTACTGAGGAAAAACTGTCAATTTCAGATAAGATTGATCTAGTTGCTACAAACAAGTTCTTAGGTATCCCGATTTTTCTTTTAGCAATGTGGGGAATCTTTCAATTTACATTTACATTGGGAAACCCTATAGCTGATTTGATTGAAGTTTTTTTTGGATGGT
>JAUZPS010000386.1 GCA_030705945.1 Bacillota bacterium | reverse complement strand
GTTAGCGCCCATATAAGAGCGGATTGCTCTGACAGGACCTGATTTATTGACAATAAAACACCCTTCTCCAGGAAATCCTTCTGCTGAACCGTTACAAAAAGTATCCTCGCTTCTTTTTGGATTGCCAGGAGCAAATAAATTTTTGTATCTATCCAGTAAATTAACTCCGCTAGCTTTAGCGTTAAAAATATACATTCCATCATTAATCCAGCGGTCCCCAAACTGGCATGCGTAGTTGCTTGTTATAATGGTTGAATCTTCAAAGTTTGGGCCTCCGCCGGTTTTATATGTAGTTTTGTAATCCCCCGAAAGCAGGTTAAAATTGTATTTAACATATTTTTTCCCGGCGCCTGGATCTAATGTTCCATCCTGCTTGAATAAATATACATAAGCAGTTTTATCAGCGCTATCTGCATCATAAACTTTTACCTCTACGCATGTATCAGCTATTACACCAGTTGGACTCAAGTTTGTATCGGCTTTTTGCCCCGCATCCTTAGCCATAAAAACGATCTCATCGTTATCATCAACAGTGACATCCGAGTCTCCGCCAGTAAATGTATCAGGGTCAGTATAAGTAAGTATTTTTACTGGCTTTCTTCCTAAATTCTCGTACAAGTTCCTAATGTATTGATTTACATTATAGATGTCCATTAAATCAACATAATCTTTTTCGTCCACTTGTAAAGGAATCTGTTTCCATCCGTTGTTGTAACGCCAAGCAACCAGATCACCAGGCTGTATGTCTTCTAAAGCGCCAACATCCTTACCGGTAAGAATCACAGGATCATCTTCCCTATTCAAATTATTTACGGAATCTGCGCCTTGTTCAACGCATGTCGGTGTTTCTAATGAAGCTGGCGTTGGCCTTACTATTGGAGTTGGTATTATGGAAGGGGTAGGTTTTGAAGCATGTAAGCTATGTATGGACATATCAGCAAAGTTTATCCATATCTCTTTTTTACTCAAGTATTCTTGGATATTTGACCTTATAAAATCATTCATTTTTTCATCAATTCCATTTAGCATAATATCAGAATTGTCAATTTTTACCCACCAACTCTGATCTTCAGAGTCAATATACAAATCCAGATTGAGCTTTAAAGTTCCAGCCTTTTCAGAACCATATACATCTCCGGTATAAAGATTAATATTTGAAAAAATGTCGGAGTTTAAACTTATTTTTCCGGTAGTAATATCAAACAACTCACATTGAGTGTTTTTGAAGCCGAGATTTACCTTGCAACCGGATAAGTATTTTTCAATAGATGTGAGATGAAAATTAGCGACTTCATTAGTAAGTCTTTTAGTTAGAATTTCGGCTAATGTATCATTTTTTAGAATTATATAATCGGCATGCTGTTGATTATCCGGCCAAATCTCCTTATTTGCCAGCTTTTTATTGAGGCTTTTCTTCAGTATATCATCTATAGCATCCGGGCAATCGGATATAGATAAACCTGATACCTCCATAAAATAGATACCCATTTTAGGGTAATCTTCAGCTGTAATTATTTTGAAAGTAACATCTGCTTTCAGCTTGGAATTATAATTAATTGACATATATTGGACCTTATAGACTGCTTTAAGCTTTAAATCTACTCTACCTGTAGAGAGATCAAAATTAAAACCATCGATTGTAAGGCTTGTAAGATTTTCATCCTCAATAGATTTAATAATGGTTTCCTTTTTATCTTCAATCAATTTTGCAAAATATGTATTTAGAATATTGGCATCAAGGTGTTCTAATGATGATGGAACACTTATTTTGCTTTCGTCCGCGTATACACCTTGAGATATAGAAAACATGAACGTAAAAATTATAAGCCAAGCAAAAACACGCTTAGAAAAACAATTCATTAATTCATCATATCCTTTCATCTTTTTTAATTTAGATAAAAAGCAATTAATCTTTTACATTTGCCTATCACAAAATAACGTTAAAGCGTTCGTTATTTTAATCTGTCAAATGTGAGATTAATATCGCCTTTAATACAAATACCAGATAGTAAAAAACATTAAAATTGACCGGCCTACATAAATGGTATTTTAAAAAATACTGAAAGTAAAGGTGCCCAAAGTCACTTTATTATATAGTCAAAAGTAACGGGTTCTTTATAATTACTGCGCTATTCTGTTTGTCAATGCATAAATCGCAAGTTCCGTTCTATCTTTAAAATTATATTTTTCAAGTATATTACTGATAATGTTTTTTACTCTTCCCTCGCTTATAAAAAGGATAGATGCAATCTCCCTATTGCTTTTTGCGCGAACAATTAAACTGAGTATGTCTTTTTCCCTTTCTGTAAGCGTAACATTTCTTCTTTTTTCATCTCTATTTTCCTCACGATTTATATTAGAAAATATAACATTGTTAATCTGATCATTCGCTTTATCAACCTTTTTTATCATATTATCAAATACATTTGAGTGAATCATTCTCGGGCCAAAAACTGAACTTTTTACCACCCGGATTAACTCATCAGTCTCTATTTCTTTGTAAACGTAGCCAGTTGCTCCATTATCGAGGGCTTTTTTAATTTTATCTGTTTCACAGAAAGTTGTAAGGATTATTACATTAATTTCATCAAAATCTGATTTTATCATTCTAGTTCCTTCAATGCCATCATAATCTGGCATTACCAAGTCCATCAATACAACATCAGGCCTAATTCCCTTACACTTTTTATAAGCTTCCAGTCCATTTGTTGCGCATCCTATAATCTCAATCTCCTTATCGGTACTTATCCGCGCTACAATTCCTTCCCTTGTGAATTTATCATCATCAACAACTAATACCTTGTACATATTTAATTAACCTCCTCCTAAAGGGATTTCCACAAAAATATTAAATCCTTTTTCTCCATCTGAGTTAAACCCAATATTTCCATTTATTTCTCTTACCCTTGATTCCATTGCGGTTAGTCCGAAGCCTTTTTTTATAGTTTTACAGCCAATTCCGTCATCAAATATGTAAATTCTTACACTCATGATCTCAAACTTTATAATTATAGTGACATTTTGAGCCTTTCCATGTTTTAGTGAATTCGTTAAAGATTCTTGGCATATTCTGTATATAACTCCATAGCTCTCTAGACTTATTACCTTTTCATCACCTTCTAATAATAATTTAGCATTTACACCTGAAATTAAGAAACCAGAGATCAATTCGTTAATAGAATCCTTCAGACTTTGTTTTTCTCTCTTTTCAACGGCTAACCCTGATATCGAGTGTCTTATTTCATTCATACCACTCCTTGCAATCTTTAATGCTTGATTCAACTTATTTTTAGTGTCTATAGGATCATTTTCATAAGCTATGCTGCAAAGTTCTAATAGTGTAATCAGCCTTGACATTGTATGTCCTATCGTATCATGAGCATCCCTTGCAAATCGGTTTCTTTCTTTTACTATAGTCAATTCTTCTACTGTCTCTGCATGCTTTTTCAATTGATCGTTAGCAAATATTAAGTCCTTATTAATATCAGAAATTTTCATATTCGTTTCTGTGAGGTTCTCATTCATTGCGGCTATCTCTTCATTTTTCATATTTAATTCGCTTAGCAGTAGTTTATACTGTGTAACATCACTGAAATGAACTACTCTTCCTAGAAGTTCTCTTCCACAAATAACAGTTTGAATTTTGATTGAAAAGACTACTTTTTCATGAAATATTAATGTTAGTTCTGAATTGAAATCATATGTTCCATCTTTTAAGGCTTTTATTACATCCCAATTTTCTTTTGTATCTTCCATAACACTTACCAGACCATTGGTAAAGGAATTGATATCGTTATACTTTCCTTGCTTTGTAATATTTCCAACTAATTCATTATAGGCATTATTCTTGTATATAATTTTGTTAAAAACATCAGCAAAAAATACCGGCTCCCTAATACTGTTTACTATTTTTTTCAGAGCTTCATAAGTATTTAAAAATCTATATTTAAATGCCAATATACTGAAAATAATAGAAGTTAATATCACAACAAGAAATGTCATCAAAGTTTTTATTGGGCTATAGAAATGTATGACAAGAAAATCTAAAAGAATAAAAACTGCATATAAAGTTAAAACTAAAGCAACCACAATTGTCATCAATATTGATTGTTTCTTTGAATTACATAGATTTTTCAAACTATATCTCACAAGCAAGATGGTTCCTATAAGAAAGTATAATCCAGAAAATACGTAAACAAATGAGTTTAAAATATTATTTTTATGCAAATATTTTATGAAAATGAGGTGACCATTGTTTGTTAATATCAATAAATAAAAAAGAGATGGTGTGAATAGCAGAAGAAATAGATTCTTTTTATTTGAAATCAGTTTATTATTAGTGTAGGCTAAGGCAAAGATTAACATAGTTACCCCTATGAAACATTCTGGTAGTAGACGATATGCTATAAAGAACGGGTTTTTCTTATATGAAGGGCCCATGGAATGTAGTATCTCTGCTGTTGAAATTATAAAAAGTATGCTATGGTAAGCGATAAAACTATATAAAATTAAGCCTTTTTTACCCTGAATAATTGAAAATATAACTATGAATATACAAAACAATGCGCCTATTATTAGCAAAAACGCTGAAAAAACTTCATTGTTCACAAAATCTTACACCACTTTTCATTTGATTGATATGAGGGTTAGTAAAATGTCATTGATATTGTGATAGTTTCCTTTTTATTTAAAAATAGTACCATAAAAAATATAGTTTGTAAATTACTTGGGTTTAAGGCGTATTATTTAAGAAATGGGAAAGCTTGATATTGTATTCATCTTTATTTTCAACCAGTAGCCCAAGTAAGTACAATGAGGAATGAGAATCATTTGTTTCTATATTTTGATGATAAAGTTGTATATAAAAAGCAATTAATCTTTTACATTTGCCTATCGCAAAATAACGTTAAAGCGTTCGTTATTTTGCTCCGTCAAATGTAAGATTAATAGTGCTTTTTATCTATATAAGTTACGAAAAAGATTTTACATTAAAAATGCAGTTAATACGTCTGCATTTT
>JAUZPS010000385.1 GCA_030705945.1 Bacillota bacterium | reverse complement strand
TAAATTTATATATTTTGCAATAAACATTTTACATCTATTTTTTATATTGTAAAATATATACCTTGATTCATAAGTTGAGGAAAGTTCAGCTTTGATAGTAAAATCCAGACGTATTAACTGCATTTTTAATGTATAATCTTTTTCGCAACTTATTTATATAAAACATTACATTTATTTGGTCATCTTTAAGTTAGCTCAGTTCATATTGTTGTAATATTATTGATATTTCAAAAATACAATTGTACAAATGGACAACATTACTATATATTTTGCAATAAACATTTTACATCCATTTTTTATATTGTAAAATATATACCTTGATTCATAAGTTGCGAAAAGTTCAGCTTTGATAGTAAAATCCAGACGTATTAACTGCATTTTTAATGTATAATCTTTTTTGCAACTTATATAGGAATGTAGGAGGTGCTATTTTGAAACTTAGCTATGAAATAATTTTAGCTTATATGGTCGGTATTATATTTTTATTTTTTATTGGCAGATTGTTTTTAGTTCCTTTGAAAATAATTATGCGACTAATATACAACTGTTTATTAGGAGCCCTTTTACTTCTAGCTATTAATTTTATAGGGCGTATGATGGGATTCAATATTCCTTTAAATATATTTTCTGCCGTTTTGGTGGGTTTTCTTGGGATTCCAGGAGTACTTCTTCTTGTAGCATTAAAGTTTTTCTACTTATAGAAACTTCAAAAATGTATATTTTGCAATAGACAAATGTAAAATAGCGTAATATATTTTATCAACTTATTTAATGCCAGAAAATGCTGAATTACCATTTTTTGTAAATCTTGTTTTAAGATAATTTGTATACATGTATTACATTCCATATATTGACATTTCTAAAATTGTATATTAACATTGTTAATGTATTTACAATATATTGAATTTATTTTATACATGAGATTTGCTAATAGCAATATGTAATATTAATAACAGCTGTAAAATTATTTAAGTCTTTCTCAGATTTATCTTTTATCTATTGCTAACTTTATATAACGAGTTTTACAGTTCATTATATATTAAATATTAAATTTGATCAATTAAGTGGAAATAAGGTTAAATTTTAAATAAAAACGTTACTAATCTTATACTTAAGAGAGCAAAAGCAAAGAAGGATGGGTATTATGGATAATTTAGGCGATTCTATTTTAAAAGAAGCAGTTTATTTTCTTGAGATTTGTCAAGAGTATGTCTTAAATGGAAAAATTCAAATCAAAGACTACTTTTCCATGTCTTACATAAAACTAAATTTTATTAGAAAGCTCCTTGATGAAGAAAAAAATTCATTATCATTAAGCAGCAATCTGGATCTTAGAATTGATAATGTTTTTAAAACCGATGCTCATATATATAATTCCATAAGCTATGTCGCAAACTAGAAGTTTTATAAAGGATTATACTAATTAAGGGTGTTTCAAATAAACCATTGTTCAAGTTTTGTATGACGAAAACCCATTGTACCTATATATTTTGCAATAAACATTTTACATACATTTTTTATATTGCAAAGTATATAACTCGATTCATAAGTTGCGAATAGTTCAGCTTTTATAGCAAAATGCAGACGTATTAACTGCGTTTTTAATGTATAATCTTTCTTGCAACTTATCTAGCTTTTGAACGCTAATTATACAAGTTTTCTTTTTGAAACTGCATAACCAAAAATCAAATGATTTACTATATTTTATTTTTATTGAATATTTTTTTGAATTTAGCAAACCCTTTAATAAAGGTCAATAATTTTATTGATAAAACAAATTTACAGATTGATGTCTATATTAAAAGGGAGGCTAAAGTTGAAAAAAAATATAAAGCTATTTTTGTCTCCTATACTGTTAGCTGCAGTAATTGGAGTATCCTTTGGGATAAAATTATATCTCATTCTAAAGTATAATAATAAATTAACGTTATCAAGCGATGATATAAATTATGTAAAAAGCGCAATTACTTTGATAAAATCCGGTACTCTTACATACCAAAATTTTAATGAGCCAACTGTTTTTATTATGCCGCTTTATCCTATTTTCCTTGCAGCTGTTTTTAAAATAGCAGGATATGGGTTTTGGGGGCTCCAGGGGGCAAGAATAATTCAAGCTTTAATAAGCTGCGGCGCAATATTATTTGTATACTTTACCGCAAAGAAACTATTTGATAATAAAACCGCTATTTTAGCTGCAATATTATACGCTTTCTATGTTCCAAACATCACTACTTCAGGATATTTTTTAACTGAAACTTTATTTTCATTTCTACTTATTGCGTTGATTTATATATCATTAATTTTTATGGAGGCTCCCAGCAAATTGAAATTTGCGGCGCTCGGGGTTTTATGGGCAATAATAACCCTATGCAGACCAACTATAGCATTATTCCCTGTCTTTCTCTTAGTTCACTGTTTGCTTAATAGATTTAAGTTTCTATATCTCATAAAATTGTTTACTGCTTTATCCTTCTCTTTTATTATAATTATGTCCGCTTGGTGGATAAGAAACTATAAAGAATACAACGAGTTTATACCATTATCAGCAGCAAGCGGAAATCCCATGCTACAAGGCACCTACGTAGATTATGTACAGACTCCTCAAAATATTGTTTACTATAAAATTGGAAAAAACGCGTTTGAAACAAATAAGGCTGAAATGGCTACCGCAAAAATGCGTATAAAAACTGAATTTAAAAAAGATTTCTGGGGATATCTCAATTGGTATACAGTAAAGAAAACAATACAACTTTGGCGTAGCGCATTTTACTGGAAGGAATTTTTAGATATCAGCAAGAAGAGCGTTCTTATAATCCACTATATTTTGCTTATAGGAATACCAGGTTTAATTTATTGTTTTATAAAAAATTACAAAAAGCATTTTTTACTTATATCCATTATTCTATACTTCAACATAACACATTGTATATACATGGCTTTTGACAGATACGCCTTCCCGCTGATGTCCATTTTATCCATCTATTGCGCATATTTATTAATCAAGTCTTTATCAAATCTTAAATATTTAGTTTTAAATAAATAACTCAACTTTCCCACATCATTATTATTCTTGCAGCCATATACGAATAATGATTATCATAGACGTAGAATTATCTAATGCTTGAATTATTTTATAAATTTATTTAAATAATATTAATTCTATAGACCTATCTCCATGCATATAATTTAGATGATAGTCCTAAAATCATGCAATCAGAAGTTACAAACTGATATGCAAGTTTGCAAAGCGTAAAAATTTTTCATCTTTAAGAAGCTCAAAAAAATATAAGCATAACTAAAAATTTAATTTTAATAATTAATTAAACTGCTAAATAATCACTCAATAATCGTTTCCAAGGAGGTTTCAAAAAAAATGCAGGAGACAGAAATAGAAAAGGAAATAGCGTCTAAGTTCAACCTAACAGTAAAAAATATTACCCCTTTGAGGGATGCCCACATATTAAACACCTCTAAAGGCAAAAAGCTTTTACGGAAGCCTACCTTGCCTCCGGAAAGGATTATTTTTATTCATGCCGCAAAAGAGCACCTTTTTAAAAACGGCTTCACTAACCTTGATAGATACTTATGCGCGCAGGACAATTATCCATATATGATATTTGATAATAATTTATATACTATTACAGATATGTTTGAAGGCCGTGAATGTAATTTTGATGACTCTAAGGATGTTATGAATGCTTCAATCCTTCTGGCATCAATGCATAAAGCATCAAAAGGATTTATACAGCCACCGGACTGCGTTTCACGGGATGAGCTCGGTAAATTGCCTAAATATTTCAGCAAACGCCTGGAAGATATAAAGCGCCTTCGAAACATTGCAAAAAAAGAAGGCAGTAAATTTGATTATTTATACTTAAAACATTTTGACTATTTTTATAATTTGGGAGAAAACAGCCTAAACCAACTAAAAAACTCCAGATACAATGACCTCGTTGAAACAGCGAGGAAAGAGGGCGTTTTTTGCCATCATGATTTTACATACCACAATATAATCTGCAGCGAGAACAAAACCTATGCTATTAACTTTGATTACTGTTGTTTTGAACTTTGTATTTATGATCTCGCAAATTTTCTAAGAAGAAAAATGAGAAAATGCAAATGGTCTCATAATGAAGCAAAAATTATACTTGATAAATATCGCTCTATTAATGATCTGGACAGATCAGAATTTGATGCGCTTAAAATAATTTTACAATTTCCGCAAAAATTCTGGAGAGTAGCTAATAAATATTATAACAGTAAACGCAGCTGGTCTGAAAAAAGTTATCTGTCCAAACTTCAGGAAGTAATTGACGAATTGGAGTACCACAAAAAGTTTATTGAGAAATTCGATTCCTTCTTCTGATGCTGAACAATAGAAATTAATGTTATGTAAAACACTTTAGACTTACTGTTGCTAACTTCCTTGATGAGCTGACAGCTGATCATTTTGAAGTTGATACAAGTAATTTTAAAGTGTTTTTCATTAATTTATAAACATTCAATCTTTGTCACTTAGACTTATATTAAAATCATTATTAATATTTCATTTGGCAGAGCAAAATAACGAACGGTTTTAAAGTGATTTTGTGATAGATAAATGTAAAAGCTTAATTGATTTAATGTAGCGCGCTATAATATATTTATACATTTATAAAGGGGTAATTTTATGAAAATAAGGTATTATAGCAATTTTAAAAAACAATTTTCGCTCTTTTTACTTTTGTCTGTTTTTCTATCAAGCGTTTTTACAATAAACGCTGCCGCTGAATCAACGCCGTCTCGTTCAAGTTATAAACTATTTGGTTATATTTCTGACTTACCAAATGCATCTGCAAAAATCAAAGAGGGTTTTACTGTAAGCATTATTGGTACAACCCTTTCTTCAAAAACAGATTCAAATGGTTATATAGAAATAAATGATATGCCTGCCGGGTCAAAAGTCAATATACTAATATCCAAACCTGGTTTTCTTTCAAGAGAATTTAAGAATATTGACACTTCAAGCGATTTGTATC
>JAUZPS010000384.1 GCA_030705945.1 Bacillota bacterium | reverse complement strand
TTATCATTTTGGCTAGCATCATGAAAGCCAGCTTCACATTTCTTTAATTTTGATTTTGTTTCTTCAAGTTCAGTATTTGTGGTATCGCTTACTTTACTAATTTTATTATAAATAAAGATACCTTCACTGCTCCGATTTGGTTCATCAATGTAGATAATTTCATCATTGAAAAATAATTTTATTATATCTTCAACCTGATATTTATAATCATGTCCTTCCAATTTTACAAAAACCATTTTTTCTCCAATTTTTTTCAAAATAACCTTAATTATATTTAAATCATTATTAATCTTTTACGCGTTTTTAATAAAGCTATTATATTTTCTTTCATATCCGATAGTAGTTGAGTCATAATGCCCAGGATATATTATAGTCTCATCGGGTAGAACCATTAATCTGCTTTTTATTGATGGAATTATTTGCTCCGGATTTCCATTTGCTAAATCAGTCCTGCCAACTGACAGCTTAAAAAGTGTATCGCCTGTAAATACTATATCTCCAACTTTGACGCATATACACCCTGGCGTATGTCCCGGAGTATGAATTATTTCGAGTTTTATTTCTCCCAGAATAAGAACATCGCCATCTTTAACCGTCCTATCCGGCATGCTGAATGAGTCCTGCGCCCCTATTAAAAGTGATCCATTTAAAAATGGGTTTGAAAGAGCGTCAACATCAGCTTCATGTAAAATCACTTCTGCTTTAGTCGCATCGCGAAGCTTCTCAAATTCGCATATGTGATCAATGTGAGCATGGGTTAATATAATATATTTAATAGTCAGATTATGTTTATTCACAACCTCGAGAATATCCTCAGATCTGACTCCTGCGTCAAGAATTATTCCTTCATTTTTATTTCCCAGGACATAGGAATTAGACTCAAACAAACCATTAGGTAAACATTCCAAAATCATATCAAAACTCCTTTTTGCTGTCTAATAATATCGTAACAGGCCCGTCATTATGAATCTCTACATCCATCATAGCTTGAAATTTTCCTGTTTCCACCCTCAAGCCAAATCCTTTGCAGTAGTCAACAAAATTGTTATAAATCTGTTGAGCAACTTCAGGCCTTGCAGCTTTGTCAAAGCTTGGTCTTTTCCCTTTTCTGCAGTCGCCATATAGCGTAAACTGCGAAACTATAAGTAATTCGCCTTCTTGCGTAAGGAGAGATTCGTTCATTTTTTCATTGGCATCTTCAAAAATTCTAAGATTCAGAATTTTATCCGCCAGATAAGAGATATCCTTATCTGTATCTTCCTGCCCAACTCCTAATAAAACCAATATGCCCTTGCCAATTTTACCAATTACTGCGCCATCAACGGTTACACTAGCGCTGCTGACCCTTTGAACAACTGCTCGCATGACAATATCCATCCTTATCAATTATAACATTAAATTATTAATTACTGCTTATTTCTTGTAACCTCAAATACACCATTTACCTTCTTTAACTTTTTAATTATTTTTTCAAGTTGCTCTGTATCTACTATTTCAAGTGTCAGATTCATTATTGCTATCTGCTCTTTTGTTGTTCTTGCATTAATTGCTTTAAGCGGAATTTTGGATTCCCCAATAACATTTGTTATTTCCATTAAAAGCGCTGTTCTATCATTTGCCATAACTGTTATATCAGCTTTATATGAAACGTTATTTGCTGAATACCAACTAACTTCTATAAGTCTATTATTACCGTCTACGGCGTTTGTTACATTTGTGCAGTCTTTCCTGTGAACTGAAACGCCTCTTCCGCGGGTTATGTACCCTAATATATCATCTCCCGGAACAGGATTACAGCATCTTGAAAGCCTTACAAGACAATTATCAATTCCCTTAACTACAATTCCATTTTCAGGCGCTGACTTTTTCTTTTTTTCTGTCTTTTCTGATTTTTGATTTTTGAATGTTTCCAGAAGCTGCTCTTGAAGTTCTTCAGGTTTCAGCGTCTTTTTATATTCTTCTTTAAGCTTGCTTATAACCTTATTGACTGTTATTCCTCCATAACCAATGCTTGCGTACAGATCTTCTATAGAATTGTAATTATATCTTTTTATAAGCATGTCAACCCAGTCATTCTTAAAAAGCTGAGCAAAGGTCAAACCATTTTTCTTTAATTCCTTATCTATAAGATCTTTACCACGGATTATGTTTTCGTCCCTTTTTTCCTTCTTGAACCATTGATTAATTTTGTTTCTTGCCTGGGACGTCTTTACGAATTTAAGCCAGTCGCGGCTCGGACCATGAACGGTTGCGGATGTGAGAACTTCAACTATGTCGCCGTTTTTTAACGCGTACTCTAAAGTCACTATTTTGCCATTTACCTTTGCGCCTACCATTTTATTGCCTACTGCGCTGTGTATCGCGTAAGCGAAATCAATAGGAGTAGAATCTGCCGCAAGATTTATTACATCACCCTTTGGAGTAAATACAAAAACCTCATCTGTGAAAAGATCGATTTTAAGGGTTTCCATAAACTCCTTGGCGTCTCTCATCTCCTTTTGCCATTCAAGGAGCTGTCTTAGCCATGAAAGCTTGTTGTCTATATCTGTATTAGTAGATCGTCCTTCTTTATATTTCCAGTGAGCAGCAATACCCATTTCAGCAATTTTATGCATTTCCCATGTCCTGATCTGCACCTCAAAGGGTGATCCTTCATGTCCGATCAATGTCGTATGAAGGGACTGATACATATTAGGCTTAGGCATGGCGATATAATCTTTAAATCTGCCCGGCATAGGCTTATAAAGCTCATGGACAAGTCCTAATACAGCGTAACAATCTTTTACCGAATGGACCAGAACCCTGACAGCAAAAAGATCATATATCTGCTCAATTGTTTTATTCTGATCAACCATTTTTTTATAAATACTGTAAAAATGCTTGGGTCGGCCATCGAGATGAGCGTCTATTTCCAGCTCCTTAGTTTTTTCCATAAGGGTAGATAAAATATCATGAATGAAGGCTTCTCTTTCTTTTCTCTTTTTTGCTATTTTCTCCACCAGATCATAGTATCCCTTAGGATCGATATATCTAAGGCTCAGATCCTCAAGCTCCCATTTTACTTTTGAAATACCAAGCCTGTGAGCCAATGGAGCATAAATCTCCAGAGTTTCCTTAGCTTTTTCCAATTGTTTATCGGGAGCCATATATTTTAAGGTTCTCATATTATGGAGCCTGTCAGCAAGCTTGATAAGAATAACGCGAATGTCTTTTGCCATTGCCAAAAACATTTTTCTTAAGTTTTCTACCTGCTGCTCTTCTTTAGTTGTATATGGTATCTTACCAAGCTTTGTGACGCCATCTACAAGATTTGCAATTTCCTCTCCAAACTTTTCTTTGAGTTCTTCAAAGGTGCAAGTGGTATCTTCTACAGTATCGTGCAACAAGGCCGCGATTATCGAGGTGCAATCCAGTTCAAGGTCAGCCAGAATGATGGCAACTTCAACAGGATGAGTTATGTATGGCTCACCTGATATTCTTTGTTGCCCGTCATGCGCGGCTTTTGAAAGGTCAAATGCCTTTTGAAGCAACGCAAAGTCACAGTTGCTGTTATATTGTTTGACTTTTTCATATAACCGGCTAAAGCCCTCGCTCATGAATTAACTACCTCCAAAAGATATCATTTAATTTAGGAATGATTGAAAATTTACTTCCGATTCTGAACGGGTGTTCACGAGTTAAGTGAACAAGTAAGCGAAGATTTTATCGGAAGTTATTTTTTCAACATTCTCCCAGTTGACCAGTTTATTTTTTTATATTACCTAATTAATGTCAGAATTTAATGATAGAATCAACATTATAGCCTTCAAGTTTTTTTCTGCCGTCCAAAAATGTAAGTTCAATAAAGTACAGAACACCGACTACTTTTCCGCCAAGCTTTTCAACTAGTTTGATATTTGATTCTGTGGTTCCCCCAGTCGCGAGGAGATCATCAACAATTACGACCCTCTGTCCCGGCTTTACTGCATCTTCATGAATTTCCAAAATATCAGTACCATATTCTAACTGATATTCAACGCTAATGGTTTTATAGGGCAATTTGCCTTTTTTTCTGATAGGTATAAAGCCCTTATTTGAAATATACGCCAATGGCGAGCCAAAAATAAATCCTCTGGATTCTGGACCCACAACCAGATCAAACTCTCCAAACGCTGCCATTTTTTCATTCATCTCATGAAGAGCTGCATGAAGATATTGCGCGTCCTGCAAAACCGGAGTAATATCGACAAAATCGATTCCCTCCTTTGGAAAATCCATTACATGTCTGAGCTTTGACTTTAAGTCCATACGTAATTCCCCCTTAAATTTATTTTTATAAATAAAAGTAAACTATATATTCTTATAGGCATATTCAGTCTTTTTATACAACTGTAGATTTCTATATAATCCTGAATTCTCAAGGCTTGTTTTTCCTTTAATGCCACTTCTAAAAAGTATTCTTACATTATTGTTATCTTCAAAATTTCTATTTATTAACTTTAGTTCATCGAGAATTTCGATACATTTTTTAAATTTGAAATAATTCATACTGATTTTATATTGAGAAGCTATATTTTTTGCCAATAAATATATATTACCATAAAGCAATTCATTTTTATGGCAAGATCTAATATATCTATAGACAGCTTCAATATCCTGTCTTACTGGAATAATTTCAGATATATCCGCGCTATTATCATCAAAAAGATAAATACATTCGATCCCCATATCATCTAACTTAGTAACGAACTGATCAACATATGCCAAATCCATCCAACTGCCAAAAAATACAGCTGTTTTTATTTTCCAATTATCCACATTATCGATATCTGGATTTACTATAATTGTAATTGCGTCAGCTTGTTCGTTAAAACAAGTATAGCAGATATTTAACTGCTTTTTAATACTAACTGGTAAATTTTCAACTAATATTTTAATTTTTTTAACACTTTGAAGCGAATTGACAAGTACTACCATTTCGTGATTCGCTATGATATGACTTGCTAGAACTTCGTCTAAGTCTGTAATTCTTTCATTCACTTCTAAATACGATTGTCTATATAAGTATATAT
>JAUZPS010000383.1 GCA_030705945.1 Bacillota bacterium | reverse complement strand
TTAATGCCCCTGTATGAGTGGATTCCCTGGCACAGATCGCCGAGCAATGTAAAAGAACTGTCCTTTATGATCATCTTAAGAGCATAGAGCTGGAACACGCTAAAGTCCTGAACCTCGTCAATTACAATCTGTCTTACGGGAATTTTCTCGTCAATGCCGTGAATAAGGTATTTCAAGTATATCATCGGAGCAAAATCCTCTATTTCAATCCAACCGGACCGGATTATTTCACTGGAATATCTATGGAGGGTCTTTACGGTTTCGCTGTCTGCAAGTCCTTCTGACAGCTTCAGGAGAAGTTCTTCATTTTCCATCAGCTCTGTGTAGTATTCCCATGGACTGAACTTGGATATCTTTTTTACATATTCGTTTACAGCTTTTTTAGAATATGTCTCAATTTTGTTTATTCTATCGTTTCTTGTGTCTATCGCTTCAATAATAAGCTTTTGGCGCTCATCAGAATCAGGCATTGTGAGTTTAAGACGCTCGATTTTCCTGTCAGACCTCGCGTGAAGGGCATTAATAATTTTTTCCTTAATCACCTTCATTCTGGTCGTCAAATGCTTCTTAATTTCATCAATACGCTTAACAAGTGACCATCTTCTGTAATCTATGAGAAAGAGCCTGTTTATATCGTCGTATGTGTAAACCACGATTCCTTCAATTGTAAAATCTTCCTTAGGAAGAAATACAGTTTCCACATACTCCACGAATCTCTCCATAATGGTTTTAAAACTCATTGATGTCTTAAGAACTGTCGCTTTGTATATGAGTTCTTTCTCTTTACTATCTGTGGTATTATCTATAAAACCTATCAGCTTGTCGTTTGCATCCTTTACCTTGAACTTTTTGCCTAGAAGATCCATTGCAAAGTTCTCAAAAGTTGTCTGGACAACCCTCTCAACACCAAGCTCAGGTAAAACCTCGGAAATATAATTTAAGAAAAGCTTGTTCGGCGCGATAATCATGAAGCTTTCGGGTTTCAGCGTCTTTTCATGGGTATAGAGAAGGTATGCTATTCGGTGCAGAGCTATTGTGGTCTTACCGCTTCCAGCTGCCCCCTGCACAATCATCGGCTTCCAGATATCTGCCCTGATTATTTTGTTCTGTTCGGTCTGAATGGTTGAAACAATCTCTTTAAGCCTGTTGTCAGCGCTTGCGCCTAAATAGGACTGGAGAAATTCGTCATTGGTTGTTATATCTATATCAAAAATTTCTAAAAGTTCACCGTCAACTATGGAGAACTGCCTTTTTAGAGTGAGGTTTCCTTCAATATTGCCGTCCGGACAAACATAATGCGCATCGCCTAATCTTTCCTCGTAGTAAAGGTTTGCAACAGGAGCCCTCCAGTCAACAATTATTACCTCCTGGTCTTCTTCCCTCATCAATGACATTTTTCCGATGTATATATTCTCAGGTACCGATCTTCCCTCTTCAGTAAAATCAACCCTTGCAAAATAAGGCTTGCTGGTAGCAGTATACAAATTTCTGAGCTTTAGTTCCATAGATCCTTGCAGCAGTGAATTTATCATGAGTTCAACATAGCTTTGACTGCTGTCACTGCTCTGATGCCTCTTAAGCTGTTCCACATCATTATCCAGTTTTTTCTTCTTGTTGATTGTGGTATCAAGGGTTTTCTTCACATAGTCCAGTGTATTCCTGCACCTTTCCAGTTCAGCTTTATATGCCGGATGGTTTGCAGCTGGCATATTTATAACACCTCCAAAGTAATATTTGTATTTATATGTTTTTAATTAAATTTTAATTCTAATATTTAAAACTATATATTTTAAAGCATAACGCTTTTGAAATATTCTTCCACAAAATCTCACCAATGTCAAGTGCGGCATTTTCATAACAATTAGGCAGCATCAAAAAGAAAACTTGTATACTTGGCTATTGATTTTAATATAGACGCCCTTACGAACAGTTCATTTTCAGTAATTACGATTAAACAAAAAATGAGCTGCAGTCTTATTTCTGCAACCCTATTTTTTACATTAACCTTTAACTTAATCTTAACTTCAATGAATTTATCTTGCCAAAGTTCTATTTAAGAGCATTGAGACCAACCGTATTCAAATAATTCCATGGTTTATTATAATGCGGTTGGAAGAAGAAATCTACGAAAGCCAGCTCATCTATAGTCATTTTGTTTTGTATGCACACTGAGAGAGTATTTATTGATTGAGTAAGATCAAATTTTGATAAAATCTGAGCTCCTATTATTACCCTTGATTCCTTTTCAAACACGACCTTTAGCTGCAAAGACTCGTATTCAGGCATAAATTCCGGGCGGTAATTGTCAATAAGAAGTGACGCCTCAACATCTATTCCTGCTGCTTTTGCCGCATTCTCAGTCATTCCTGTTGATGCTATGTTGTATTCATAAATTTTAATTCCGGAGGTTCCTTGAGTTCCCATATATTTTATTACAGGTTTATTTATGTTCTTGGCAATAAGAGTTCCCATACGCACAGCGTTTGTAGCCAAAGGAATATACTCATTCTTGCCTGTGGGGTTATAGATAACGGCGCAGCTGTCTCCTGCCGCAAATACATCTTCCCTGCTGGTCCTCATATATTCGTCTACTATTATGGCCCCATTTGGGAGCATATCAAGCTGGCCTTTAAATAAACCGGTGTTTGGTTTAAAACCAATGCATAGTATAACAAGATCAGCCTCGTATTGGCCTTTTTCTGTAACGACAGCTCTTACCCTTCCCTCCGAGCCTTCAAAACCTACAATCTTTTCATTTAAAACAATGTTTATGCCATTTTCTTTTAACGCATTTTCAGCAATATCAGTAAATTCTTTATCAAGATACTTACTAAGTATCCTGCTCATCCCATCAATCAAAGTAACATCTTTGCCAAGCGTTCTGAAGGCTTCTACCAGTTCAACCCCGATATACCCCGCTCCAACTACAGTAATGTTCTTTGCCGTCTTTGCTTTTTCTATAATTGCGTTTGAATGATCATAATTCTTTGAAAGCAGAATATTTTCAAGGTCTATTCCTTTGATATCCGGTACTATTGGCCAAGAGCCAGTTGTAATGATAAGTTTGTCATAGGTGTCTTCAAATTCTTCTCCGGTTTGCAGATTGTGAACAGAAATCGTCTTTTTGTCAAAATCCACTTTCTTGACATCGTGTTTCATTTTTGTTACCACACCAAGCTCTTCAAGCTTTTCAGGGGAACTATAAAACAATCCTTTTGGATCATTTATAACCCCGCCTACATAAAGAGCAATCCCGCACGAAAGAAAGGATATAGTAGCGTTTCTTTCATATACTATGATTTCAGATTGCGGATAAGCCTTTTTAAGATTAAGAATTGAAGCAGTGCCTGCATGGGTACAGCCTATAACTATAACTTTCATACTGTCCTCTCCTTTATTTTTAACTATTTAGTCTATATATGTCGCGATAGATAAGGGCGTTTCAAAAAATTCCTTGTTCAAGTTTATATAACTAAAACCCATTATATCAAGTTTTTGAAACGACCAGTTGACCAGTTATTTTTTTGTTACTACCTAAATGTAAAAGATTATTTGATTTTTGTCTATCTGTAAAAACTAATTGTTACTAGAATTTTATCAAAATATGAATTTATTAATAATACTCTATATATTTTACAACAATCATAATCTAATATCGATAATTTATTTTTTCATCTTAACATCTAATATTTATTAAATTCCCAGAAAAAATTAATTCCAAACAAAAAATTGATAAAAATTTATCAATTTTTCTTTGATGAATGCTGTATTTAATATTATAATTGTTTTATTAAGGCGTTTCAAAAAATTCCTTGTACAGCTTTTGTATGACTAAAGACCATTATATCAAGTTTTTGAAACGACCAGTTGAAAAGTTTTCTTTTTGATACTGCTTAAATCATAAAAATCTTACATATATAAATAACATTACAGAACAAAACATTACTGTAATAATATTGAGTTTTTCACGATATATGATTTAAGAAATATCTTTCGCAGCTCAAATAATCAATTAATTAAACAGGAGGAGTATTATGTTAAAAAAGGATTACTTCAAGGGCTTAATATCGGGAGCGCTGCTAGCAAGTCTCTTAACTGGAGCTGTTTTCGCTCAGAACATTGAAAAGACAGTAACCGCAGCTTACAAAAACATACAAATATTTGTAAACGGTTCTGAAATTAAACCTACCGATGCAAACGGAAATTCAGTTGAACCCTTCATTGTAAACGGAACAATTTACCTTCCGGTCCGCGCTGTTGGAAAAGCCTTTGATAAAAGTGTTAAATGGGATGCAAATGAAAATACCGCATACCTTGATGAGGTACCCGAAAAAGTGAAAAAGGCTCCTGAAGTCGGAGATGTAATTGGGGATCCAAGAAGTTACAAAGGCATCAATTATGAACACTATGGCATTTATATAGGGGATAATAAGGTAATTCATTATATGACTCCTAATAACTCCGGAAAAGCTTCCGACGCTGAAGTGGCTGAAACAACTATGGACGGTCATTTTGACAAAGATAAGATGTTTGTATTGAAGTTTGATAAGGAAAAGGTATTTAATCCGGAAGAAACTGTTAAGCGGGCTAAATCTATGCTTGGTGAGAAAAAATACAACTTGGTTACTGATAATTGCGAGCATTTTGCGTTATGGTGCAAAATAGGTGTGAGAAAATCCTACCAGGTAGATTCACTTACCCCTGATCAGCTAAGTCTGTTAAAGAGTCTTTCTGAGTTGATTGGATCAGGAATGGGTATTTAGTTTGGAATGATTGAAAAATTACTTATAGCCATTTTTTATATAGCAAAATATACCTTAATTCATAAGTTGCGAAAAGTTTAGCTTTGATAGTAAAATGCAGACATATCAACTGCATTTTTAATATAAAGTCTTTTTCGCAACTTATATATATATTTTGCAATAAACATTTTACATCTATTTTTTATATTGCAAAATATATACCTTGCTTCATAAGTTACGAAAAGTTCATCTTTGATAGAAAAATGCAGACGCATTAACTGCATTTTAATGTAAAATCTTTTTCGCAACTTA
>JAUZPS010000382.1 GCA_030705945.1 Bacillota bacterium | reverse complement strand
TTTGAATCCAAAGTGCTACATTTTAATTAGCCGTTTTTGTCCCTCTGAGATGACCACTCAACATTAAAAATAGTCTGTTGAAAAAAAGTTTATAAAAAGGAAGTGATCAATGTTCAATCTACTTGACAACCAACACCTTGCTCTTTAGTTGCAGACCACACAGCCTTTGATATAAGCAGTTTTTACGTATTGGATAATAAATTATACTCCTGATATAAAAAGTAAAAAAGTAGTGACAAATAGCATTTTAAAGTTTAAAGCATAATTTGATATGCTATGTGTCTGTAATTCAGAAATTGTATAAGAATCTGTGTAAATAGAAATAGCCACCCTTTTACTAAAAGCCGATTGGTGACTATTTCCATCCCTTGTTATTTTAATGGTATATATATTCCGGCGTGTGATATCTTTTTTTTACCATCATATAATATCTTTTGGTCACCATCATATATATTTTTTTCGTCTTCTGCTTTTACAACCAAGAGCATATAAAGGCCAACATTATCAGGGTGGTCTGTGTCAACTGGGTAATCTCGTAATAAAAAGAAGTATTTTTGTTTGTCAGTATTTACATAATAATATGAACTGACTTCTTTCTTTACATGTCCATGATCATTTGATTCAAACACTGTAGGTCCATCTAATTTTTCCCATGAATTAATTTTCCCTTGTATGAATCCGACTAACTGATCAACTCCGCCATTAAAATCATCTGCATCACATGCAGCTTGTTTTGAAAATATTGTCCTCAAAGCATCTTTATCATTACTTTTAATGGCTTCAATTACTTGATCCAAACGTGCATTTGCTTTTGTATCATCACTATCTTTGTTAAGCATTTCTGTTCTTAAATTTCCCAATGAACAAGAACTCAGAAACAACATACCAAGTATAAGTATTGAACTAATTATAAGCTTATGCATAGTCCATTTATTCCTCCCTACTTAAATGTAAATGATATTTTATATTTATTATCTTCTGATATCGACCATTTGTCTAAATTATTCAGGTAGTCCCTTGATTTAATAAAATACCCATACAAATCTTGTTTGTCAGAAAAGTCTACGGTATAAGTAGCTGTTAGCTGGCTGGCTCTTACGTCTTGATAATCCGGATTAAAGCCCGTCACCCACCATTTATCTGTGCTTTTGCGTAGTGGATCAAATATTTGGGGATCAACTTTCTTGGGATCATAAGATATTATTGTTTTTCCGTTGTAGTCCAAATTTAATGTCATTGGCATAGCAAGACTTTGGTCAACAAGCCAGTGATCTATTTCCGCACCAAAAACTTCCATTCTTTTATATATAGCCATTTCGGCTCCTGCGCCTAAGTTCAAATAATCCCCTTTCCATGCCCACAAAATATAATCGTTACCATCATCGTCACTAAATTGGAATTTTGCCTTATTCATATCCGTTGCGTAATGAAAAACAGTATCATAAAAATCATTGAACCCCGAATAAGTAAAGCTCTGAAGTGACAAATATCCCAAAAGAATCAAATCTTTTTGTAATATTTCTACATCACTATCATATTCCTGACTTGGTCTTAAAATTTTGCCATCGGAATGAACTCCCAACGGTGTATGACCAGTTGGATCATTATACATCATCGGTTCATCATGACAATATGTATACAGGTTTAAACTAAGCGGATCATTAGCGTCCCATCTCCAAGAACCTTGCTGTACCAGGATCATAATGCCTTGCATTTAGATAATATAGTCCAGTTATAGTATTATTATTTGCATCCTTATACTCTGTTTCGCTGTCATATTGGTATTCGCTGTATCTTACCTGGCTCTTTATCATCTTGGTAGGGTCTGTTGTCAAGGTGCCATTACTGTCAAAATATTTTTCAGTTTTTATATTTCCATACTGGTCATACGCATACTGAGCCCTTCTTTTGTTTGTGCTTGCATCAAGGAGCGCTGTTACATCTCCATGTCCATTATAGAAGTAGTATACCTTATTACTTCCTATTTTTCTTGAAATCAGGTTGAGACCTATAGTATTAAATGCGCTTACATTTGCCACATCATCATACTCAAGAACTACTTTATCGCCTTCATAAAGATATCTAGTTGGCGCGGCATCATATTGATACACATATTTTTCTGACTCATCACTCATCAAATACTCCTGAAGCATTCTTGATTGATCTTCATGACACACTTTCACCGCTTACAGATCATACAAAACTCCCACTTTTAATTACTTGATTAAGTGGGAGTTTTCATATGTCATAGATTTTTTAAAATTGGCAATGTGTGTTGAAATTGGCGCTTACCTATAAAAGAACTTCTCAATAATTAAAGAATTGAACCTAAATCAATATCATAGACATGTATCGATTCAATAGGACTTGTCCCTTCTTCATCCCATTCTTGATTCAACACTCTAACACCAGGCATACTAGCAAAATAGAAATATCCTTGACCATCACAAATACTTGTTTCATATTTTATTTGATCTTTAAAATTAGATAAACAGTCTCCAATTCCAAATATTCCGTTTACTTTTCCTTTATAATTGTTTCTCGCAACTATTTCTTGAATTATATTATTTCCATTTAAAAATAAAACAATATTTTTCCTTTTCTCATGTATATCACATTCAGGCCAATTTTTGTTTGAATAATCACGTTCTATGAGATTTTTAGATAATATATCATTATAAGTAGATCTTATCAAAAAATCTCCAATTTTTTTCCCTGGAACTATAATTCCTCTAATGTCATAATAATAACACATGCTTAATTCCCTTTCTATTTTTGTGGTGGAAGATTTGCTACAGTTCGCCCCAAAGGATCTGTACAAATTTTTTGCAAATCCAATGTATAATAAGAAACTTTTTTGGGGTCATAAGTATCTAGCAGACGATTTAAATATTTTTTAGTCGCAGCCCACTTAGTTAAATTGTTATAATTATTCCAAGGCCCATCTGTATTAGGTATTATTGAAACATGATTACCGCTTTTACCTCCATCAAAAGTGCTATTAAACTTCAGAAGATCAATTAAATTTTTTGTGTAAATACTTAAAGTTATAATTTATTCCTTCAATTTCTTTGGGTATTGTGTCCGGATAATATCTATCCAAGAACTCCTCTGTATCAGTTTCTAATGGCAAACGTATAAACCTGGAATATATCTCATCGCCAGTCTTAAGCTCCTCCTCAGATATCAAAAAACAATCAATTGCTTCTACAAACTTATTGTTTACTGTTTGATCATAAGGATTTTCGTAAGTATCTTCGATCTTCTTGGCTCTTACTTATGCTATCTTATACGCATGATTAAATAATTGAGCTCTTACAAGCATAATGCTTTCTTCATAACATTTCAGCTTTTCTTCATAGTTTTTATCTCTTTTTAATGGATTAGGCTCTCCCGATACAATTGTCTCATATATTAATTTTACAGCAAACCAATCCCACTTTCTTTTAATCATTGTATATACCTCACAAAATTATTCAATATTAAACTTTCTGCTAAGTAGTTAGACTTAACGGTTTAATTTGTGTCCATTCTATCGATTCAGTGCATTTTTTATTAATTTAATGAAGCTACAACTAGGATTTGCTACTCCGATTAGGTCTCCATTTTTACTTATCATGCTAATGTTAATCCCTATAACTTGACCATCACTATTTAAAATAGGTGCTCCACTAGTAGCTTGCAACTTAAGATTACTATTTTCATACTTAAAGTACAAGCCCTTCTCTCCAACACTAGTAATTGTAGCTTTATGGAGCTTTTGATTCTCTGGAGCTCCACCGTATACTGAAGCAGCAAGCCAAACATTATCACCCTCTTTAGGTAGTCCCGCATTAATTTTAAATTTATTTATTTTCAAATCTGAAGTGCCAATGAAAACTGCTATATCTTTGTCTATTTCTGGAACAGGTTTAGCTTCTGGTATCGTTAAAATTTTGTCTAAAGTACCACATTCTTTAGACGAAAATACATCGGTAATACTAACCTTTTTGATATTTTTAGCCAATTCAACCGATGGAATATCCTTGTCTAGACCTCCATTAGGTCCAAATAAATGTATAGCCGTAATAACATAAGGTTCTTTTCTTCCTTCTAATTCTACACCAAAAGCTGTTCCAGCATCTAAATTATTATTTAACAATTCTATATGAGGTCTAAATATGGAGTTTTCAGGTACTGATGGATCTTGGATATTTTTAGAAGTCAATTCTTCTACATTTCTACTCTTAGTATCACTGCAAGCACCTAATAGCACAAGTATCATTGAAAAAACACAAATAAGAAACATCTTTTTATAATTTTTCATAATTCTTCTCCTTATGTAATTTTTTTAAAACAATATCAATTAATTATAATATTTCAGATTCTTATATAAGCTTTATTCCCATTTTAATTTCTCTTGACTTTTAAAAATTTTTAATTCAATTTCATTTCAGGCTCAAACTTAGTGCATTTGGTTCCATATTAGCTTTTTTCACTGCACCATTAATACGACCATTAACGCATAATATCTGTACACGCCTTCTTGATATACCCCATTTGTCGGCTGCTTCTTGGGCAGTAATGTAATCCATTGGTATACTCCCCCAGTGTTAAATATTAAGTACGTAATTGGCTTAGTGATATTAATTAATAAGACTTCATCAATTACATCCCAGCTGGTAAATTGAAGGTAACAGGCTTGTTTTAATTACAATTGGGTGAATTTGGTTTTTGTTTACAATAATATATCCGATTGATAAAAAAACCGGTAAAGAAACCAGTAAAGCGCTAATATTCAACATTTTACTGGTTTCTTGTTTATTTTATATCAAATTAAATATTTATTTTTTATATTAAATTTTTTATGTTTAATACCTCATCTCAAAATTATTAAGGTGAAAGAACTCTCTTGTAATTGTGATTAGAAAATTTTAAACTCAACATACTTTAAGTCTATACTGTCACTTTGAATCTTGTTAATCTGTTGAATAAACTTCTTCAAAATCTTCAAGCTTACCAATCCTATAAGCAATCCGTGGATGACTTGTTTTAAATCTTTCTATCAGGCTTCTTTTAT
>JAUZPS010000381.1 GCA_030705945.1 Bacillota bacterium | reverse complement strand
TCTGCATACAGGAACATTTTGGTAATACTTAAAGTTGTAGTGATCCTGCAGCAAATAACATTTTGGATTAGTTATCCAAATATTAAGTGTTTGATCTTTGAAACATTAATATCTTGGCCTATAAGCTTATTGATGTATTAACATAGGTTATAGGCCAGAAGCTTGGTTTTTATCCGCGCTTGCAATCCCCAGAACGACTTTGCGATAACTTGCTCAATATTAAATTGCAGGGTTAACTGTGAGGCTGTTGTCCCAATACGCCTTCTAAACTTGAAGATAAGCCGTCTTATGGATTTGGGAAATTTGACTTTACTATTGTTCTTTTGAACAGGCAAGAGAGTTATTCCCTTTTCGGATTTTAAATTATCTGTGATAATTAATAATTATAAAGGATTGTTTAATCTACTGTCAATCTCTTTCTAAATTTCTATTTTATATGACACCACAAGTTCAAAATAATGTCCGGAAATGTTGTAAATTCAACATTTCATTTTTTTCACAAGTCAAGAATTCAATTCCCTCTCTGCTCATATGGGTCACATTACAAGGAAACAATGACTTATAATTACATGGCTTTAGTTAAAGATGATTCAACTCTATTCAATGATTCAACCAATGTTTCCTTTCGGCACGCAATATTCAGCCGAATAAAGTCCATATTACTTCGTCCAAAGTCTTCCCCTTTATTTCCTCTGATTTTAGCAGAATTTAAAAACCAATCAGCAATCGTTTGTTTAGAAAAGATATCACTAATGCCTTTAATCCATAGGAAGTAAGTTGCAGATGGCGTAAATATATGAAAATGATTCGAATATCTCTTAAAAAATTCTAAAGCATAATCTCGATTAGATTCAATATAATTTACAACTTCTTTGAGCCATGGTTTACCAAATTGATATGCAGCCTCACATGCAATAAGCCCCAAGATATTCAAAGAAATTGGTCCATTTTGTTTCTTCTTTTGAGTATACAACTCTCTCATTTTTTTATTGGGTATTATACTATTTGATACCTTAAACCCTGCAAGATTAAAGCTTTTTGACGCAGAGACTAATATAATAACATTTTCCAGATAGTCCTTAAAACGGCCAACTGAATAATGACTACTCCCTGGAAAAACAATATCCTGATGTATTTCGTCGCTTACCAAAATCACATTATATTTGCTGCACAACATGCAAATTGATTCTAACTCTTGCTTACTAAAAACCTTTCCAACTGGGTTGTGTGGACTACATAAGATCATCATCTTAGGTTTTTCTTTACGAAATATGCATTCCAAATGGTTAAAATCAATTTTATAATAATCATTGTATTGTTCTAGTGGATTTTCAACAACTACTCTGTTATTATTCAAAATACAATTAAAAAAAGAGTGATATACTGGTGTTTGTATTACAATTTTATCACCTTCAGTTGTAAACGCCTGTATCACAAGATTAATCCCTGTTACAACTCCCGAGACAGGGACAATCCAATCTTTTTCTACAACCCATTGATGTTCATTCAATTGCCACTTTTGAATTGAATCATAATATGAATCCGGTACATTAGTATATCCAAAGATCGGAGTTTGGATCCTATTAATTAAACTTTCTTTTATTTCATTGGCAACTTCAAAATCCATGTCGGCTATCCACATCTGAGATACGATTGGGTCATCTGCGTAATTATGCCACTTTTGCGAATTTCTATCTTGAGTTACTATCTTACTAAAATTATATATCATTTTATTCTCCACTCATTCTTTTTACTATTTGTCTCAATCAATTTATGTTCCAATAAGTCACACTGCGATATAATTAAATGTATAACTTGATGATATCCCTTATATACCCAATAAATACAACACAACATCGCCTTACATTCCTTCCCCAAGGAAGCTTTGATTTCAATAGCGTTACTAGAATAAGAATAAGCATAGCTTCTTTTGCTGTTAAATTCATGAAAAATACATATCAATTCTAGTCTCTAATATAATAAAAATGACTTATATGCATTGTATGTTGCATATATATCTATCTTACTTGTTATTTCAAACGGTGAATGCATAGAGAGTACTGGAACTCCACAATCTATAACATCTATACCTAAGTTAGCAGCAAACTTGGCAATTGTACTACCTCCCCCTAGGTCTACTTTACCGAACTCCCCTGCCTGCCAAGGTATCCTATTTTCATTAAGTATTTTACGAAATTCAGCAACAAATTCTGGGTTCGAATCGTTGGCGCCTAACTTCCCCATACTGCCCGTATATTTCTGGATAGCAATTCCCTTCCCAATGTACACAGCATTTTTCTTATCTTGAACATCTCCATAATTAGGATCTACTGCAGCATTAACATCTGCAGATAGCATTCTGGAGTTTAAAAGACACTGACTTTTTATTAATTCATCCTTACCTTCGCCAGATAAAATAAGCAAATTTGAAATAAAACCCTCCAAAAATGCAGATTGGGCGCTCGTATTTCCTACGCTTCCAATTTCTTCTTTGTCTATCAAAATGCAAAGAGCTGTCTTATCAGTGTTATCTACGTCTAAAATGGCTTTTAACGAAGTATATGCACAAACCCTATCATCTTGACCATATGCGCCTACCATGCTTCTATCGAAACCAACGTCACGAGCCTTGAATGCAGGGACAATTTCCAATTCCGCTGAAGTAAAGTCTTCCTCAGTTATTCCATACTTTGCATTCAATAGTTGCAATACATTTAATTTGACTCTCTCGTCAATCTCATCATCAAAAGGAATTGAACCAAAAATAATATTTAGATCTTCACCCGTGATAGCTTCACTCATATTCTTCTTCATCTGGTCAACTGCAATATGAGGAAGCAGATCTGTAATAGTAAACACCATATCGTTATCATCTTCACCCAATTTTACATTAACAACTGTACCATCAGTCTTGATAACCACTCCATGTAGTGCTAGAGGTATAGTTACCCACTGGTATTTCTTTATACCACCATAGTAATGTGTCTTTAAAAAAACTATTTCATTATCCTCATAAACTGGATTTTGCTTCAGGTCTAACCTAGGCGAATCTATATGAGCTCCCAGAATATTTATACCATTTTCCAAAGGTTCTTTACCCACTACACATAGTATAACGGATTTACCTCTATTAGCCTGATACAGTTTCATTCCATCCGTAATTTTCATTTTAGATTTTACAATTTCATCAAATGATTTAAACCCATGTGCTATTGCAAGTAATTCCGCTTCATTAGTAAATTCTCTTTCTGTTTTTGCTTTATCCAAGAAGGCTTTATAACCTTCACACATTTCAAATGCTATATTTTTTTCGTTCTCATTAAACTCTGTCCATGCATTTTTCCTTTTAAATAAAAGCTTGTCCTTTAATTCTTTTCCACAATTTTTCTCTCCCATACTTTATCCCTCTATATTCTGCAATTTCTTAATACTCCTTAACTTAATTCTTAAGTCATATTGATCTATTCACTTAGTTTGCATCCTTATGGCGATCGCACTGTTAAAAAGCATAAAATATTCACTACTTGTTATGTATAAACAATAATATAACATATAATTATGTATCCTACATAATTTTCCACCTTTAATTTTGCTGATCTTGGGTTTCTATTGGAATAATAAATGCAGCTAACTTCCAAATTATTACACGAGCATTATATAACATATTAATATATTAATTATACTATAAAGGTATAAACATATATCTATTATATGTTTATAGACCTACAAATCTGAGTATAGTATCATTAAACTAGAAAATGTTGTGCAAATAACCTCCACCTTGGTTCCTACTTTACTTTAAGCTTTAAATTATAAATTATATATATAACTTAAATTTTATAATATAGCTTTAAAATTTACTCTAAAAAAAACACCAGCATTAGCTGGTATTTTTTAATTATATATAATCCTCATTCATTAAACTGTTCTATACTGGCTCGATTAGTGTATACTGAAAAGTCCTTTTGTCTGTATCTCTTCGATTAAAAATCATTTTAAACAACAAACTAACTTTTTAATCAAAGAAAATTTCACGGCCCCTTTGAATAAGTTTTCCATCCAATTCAATGCAAACATTTTTAATAAGTAAATCATAGTGAATTGGAGCGTCAACTAAACCTCCAAAATGACAACTCGAACCTATTCCTATATGAACAGTACCAAATACACCTTCATCTTCAAGCATTACACCACTTAAACACGCATTGGGATTTAGTCCTATACCAAACTCTGCTATATTATAAACATTTTGATTTTCAAATTGAGCTAGATTATCTGCTAATTTCTGTGCATTACGATCTCCAGTAATAGACACAATTAACCCATCCTTGACAACAAACTCTACAGAGGTGTCTAATACTCCTATTCCTAAGTACGGAATACTGCCATCAACAACTAATTTCCCCTGAGAAGTACCTTCTATTGGAACAATATTTATTTCAATATCGGGTGCTGCTCTGCACTCTCCAGACACAGGAATTGGCCCAACCTTGTTTGCATATCTTCCTTGCTTTTCAAAAGTAAAATCTGTCCCTTTTTCTGTATATAAACGCACTCTTGAAGCTTTATCATAAATGTCAGCTAACTTAGCACATAGCTTCGCTTGCTCTTGAAAATTCGTTAAAACCAGTGCCGGCCTAGCAAATATTTCATCAGTAAAGCCCGTCATCAGCATTACTCTTGCACCGTTCTTCTTGGCATTTGTAATTGCATTTGTCCAAGCTATTGAAACACTAACTGGAGTTAGTATGACATCAGCCTTTTTCATTGCTTCCGCTATCATTTCTGGAGGTTCTTGGCAATCCCACTCACGGGGTTTCATATAACAAACAACACATTCAGCACCAATAGCTGAAACTGCACAAGTTAACCTTTCAGCTATTACTTTCATTGCAAAGTCAGAAACAATTAAAACTTTTTCATGCGGTTTAATATTACCAACATTCTCTACTAGCTTCCTTGCTCCAAAGGAATAAATAGCTTCTTGCATAATACACCCCCCATATCCACAAATGTTAATTAAATTAAATATAACATATTACTAAAAACGCCTCGTAGCTTACATATTGTGATTAACTTGTAAATATCTCAAGAAAATT
>JAUZPS010000380.1 GCA_030705945.1 Bacillota bacterium | reverse complement strand
CTTGGATCACGGCCAGGCTTTAGCAGTTCCTCAATAATATCCCTCAATGTAGGCGCTCCTATCCCTAGTTCTTCCGCAATACTTCCAAGACCTCTTTTATTTATTACCTCTCGTAAGCCCTTAAGATTGTTGTTCTTCACATCTTCTAACGTAAATCCTGAAAGCTTTAGCAAGCTTTTTGCAGCATCATATGATTCAGGGTGAACAGCTGTGTTATCTAGAACATTATCCCCGTCCGGAATCCTTAAAAATCCGGCGCACTGCTCAAAAGCTTTATCGCCCAACTTTTTAACTTTTTTGATCTCCTGCCGTTTAATAAATTTGCCGTTTTGTTCTCTATAATCAACAATATTTTTTGCTACCGAGGCATTAACTCCCGAAACATATGACAAAAGGGATGCCGAAGCAGTATTTATGTCCACGCCCACATTGTTAACCGCGTCTTCAACAACGCCGCCTAATGATTCGCCTAATCGTTTCTGGTTCATATCATGCTGATATTGCCCAACGCCAATAGACTTAGGGTCTATTTTCACAAGTTCCGCAAGTGGGTCCTGAAGCCTTCTTGCTATAGATACCGCGCTCCTTAAGGCCACATCAAAATCCGGAAACTCCTCAGCTCCAAGCTTTGAGGCTGAATAAACGGACGCGCCCGCTTCACTTACAACCATGTAATAAACCTTTCTTTCAATTTCTTTTAATAGTTCAGATACAAATATCTCTGATTCCTTTGAAGCAGTGCCGTTACCAATGGAAATTATATCGACCTTATGTTTATCTATAAGGTGTTTCATAACCTTTTTAGCTTCCTCAGTTTTGCTCAGCGGCGGAGTGGGATAGATTACAGTAGTATCAAGAACCTTTCCTGTATCATCAACTACTCCGATTTTACAGCCTGTTCTATACGCCGGGTCCAATCCCAGAACAACCCTGCCTTTAACCGGAGGCTGCAGAAGAAGATTCTTCAGGTTAGCCGCGAATACCTTCATCGCTTGCTCCCCCGCAAGTTCTGTCAATTCATTTCTCACTTCTCTTTCTATTGAAGGAAAGATCAATCTCTGATAAGAGTCCTCTGCGGCCTTTTCAACATATATAGATGTCACAGATCTGTTTTTGCTCACCGTACGCCCTTTAAGATAATTAATAGACGCTTCATCAGGCACCGATATCTTAACCTGCAGGAATTCATCCTTTTCTCCCCTGTTTATCGCTAAAACCCTATGGCTGGCAATCTTTGAAACCGGCTCTTTGAAATCATAATACATTTTATAAACGGAATCTTCTTCCTTTTTCGCCTGGGAAATAATTGTTCCGCTTTTGAAGAAAATATCCCTGATTGCTTTCCTGAATATCGCATTGTCCGAAATATTTTCCGCTATAATATCCATTGCGCCGTTTAAAGCGTCTTCAACAGTGTTGACCTCCTTTTCAGGATTAATAAAAGGAGCTGTTATTTCATCTATTGATTCTTTAAAAAGTTTTTGGTCAAAAATTATTTCAGCCAGTGGCTCAAGTCCCTTTTCTTTGGCGACAGTTGCTCTTGTTCTCCTCTTGGGTCTGAAGGGTCTGTATATATCATCAATTTCCTGGACTGAATTTGCTTTGCCGATAGCTTTTGCAATCTCTTCAGTCAATTTCCCCTGTTCATCTATCAGCCTTTTGACTTCTTCCCTTCTCGCTTCAAGATTCCTCAAATATATTAAGCGTTCGTGCAATTCTCTTAACACCTGGTCATTTAGCTCACCAGTGACTTCTTTTCTATATCTTGCTATAAATGGTATGGTATTTCCTTCGTCGATCAACTTAACAGTATTTTGTACCTGGAATAATTTCAAGTTGAATTCTTGTGTCAATTGCCCGATTATATCCGCCATATATTCCTCCTGAATTTTAGTTAAGGGAGTTTCAAAAAATTCCTAGCGCAAGTTTTATATTAAACTTTCCCGCAGCATTAATATTCTTTCATCCATGTTCAATTATCAATAATTATTATATATTATATATTGTTTGCAATATTTATCAAGACATTAAACCACCTATATATTTTGCAATAAACATTTTTCATCCATTTTTTATATTGCAAAACATATACCTTGATTCATAAGTTGCGAAAAGTTCAGCTTTGATAGTAAAATGCAGACGTATTAACTGCATTTTTAATATATAATCTTTTTCGCAACTTATATAAGGGCGTTTCAAAAAATTCCTTGTTCAAGTTTATATGACGAAACCCTTTATATCAAATTTTTGAAACGACTAGTTGCTAAGTTATTTTTTTTGATACTACCTAATATTGAATAATAAATTGTTCAATTTTACTTTTAAAAATGAGTTTTCATTTCATATAAATAATGTTATTATTATCTAAACAAAAGTAATAATGGATAATTTACAGTAAAAAATGATGAAGGGTAGTGAATACATTGTCTATTCTTGTAACTGGCGGAGCAGGCTATATTGGCAGTCATACGGCAGCAGAGTTGATAGAAAAAAAGGAAGACATCATAATTCTAGATAATCTCGAAAGAGGGCATAAAGAAGCAGTTTTAGGCGGAAAATTGATTGTTGGAGATCTTAGGGATAAGGATTTTTTAAAAAAGGTATTTTCAGAGAATCAGATTGAAGCTGTAATACATTTTGCAGCCTATATTGAGGTTGGCGAAAGCGTTGTTGATCCTCTTAAGTTTTACAACAATAATGTAATTTCAACTCTTAATCTATTAAGCGCTATGAATGAAGCAGGAGTTAAAAAGATTGTTTTTTCCTCAACAGCCGCAACTTATGGAGAACCTGAAAATGTTCCCATTATCGAAAGCGATAAGACATTACCAACAAATCCATACGGCGAAACAAAACTTACTGTTGAAAAAGCTCTGAAATGGGCGGATAAATGTCTTGGAATAAAGCATGTTATATTGAGATATTTCAATGCCTCAGGCGCTCATATAAGCGCTAAGATCGGCGAGGATCACAATCCGGAAACACATTTGATACCTATAATATTGCAAGTTGCTCTCGGAAAGAGAGATGATATTAAAATATTCGGAAATGACTATGGTACTCCCGACGGAACCTGTATCAGAGATTATATCCATGTTACCGATCTGGCAGATGCTCATGTTCGGGCTTTAAACAAATTAAGAGCTGATAATACAAGCGAAATATACAACCTCGGAAACGGTAAAGGCTTTTCGGTTAAGGAAGTTATAGACATTGCCCGAAAGGTTACAGGTCAACCTATTAAAGAAGTCTTAGCTCCAAAAAGAACTGGAGACCCAGCTATACTGGTTGCATCTTCCCAAAAAATTATCAATGAATTAAAGTGGGCCCCAAGATATGATAAACTCGAGACTATTATCGAAACAGCTTGGAACTGGCATAAATCACATCCTAAAGGCTATAATATATAGATAGATTTCTAACTGTAAAACTTATGCATACTTAATTTTTAGAAAGGTAGTGAACTCTTTGAGATTGGATGGCAGAAATGATGGGCAGCTTCGTCAAGTTAGAATCACGAGGAATTATATAAAACATGCTGAAGGATCAGTATTAATAGAAGTAGGCGATACAAAAGTAATTTGTACAGCCTCCATAGATGATAAGGTACCTCCTTTTAAAAAGAATACCCAAGAAGGGTGGCTTACCGCAGAATACTCCATGCTCCCCCGAGCGACACAGACTAGGAATCCAAGGGATATCAGCAAACTCAAACTAAACGGCAGAACTCAGGAGATTCAACGTCTAATAGGAAGAGCTCTCCGGTCAGTTATTAATTTCAATATACTTGGCGAAAGAGTAATTACTCTGGACTGTGATGTAATACAGGCTGACGGAGGCACAAGAACAGCTTCCATTACAGGGGCTTTTGTTGCAACAGTAGAAGCATGTAAGACTCTACATGACAGTGGTGTTATCTCTAAAACGCCCATTATGGATTATGTCGCCGCCACAAGCGTAGGCATAATATACGGCCACGAAATGCTTGATTTATGTTATGAAGAAGATTCAAGAGCTTCCCTTGATATGAATGTTATAATGACTGGGTCAGGCAAATTTATTGAAGTCCAGGCCACAGGCGAACAGGCGCCTTTTAGCAGACAAGAGCTTGATAGATTACTCAAATTGTCTGAATCCGGAATAATTAAACTTATAGAAATACAAAAAAGTGTATTAGGTCCATTAAACAGCTTTATCGGGGGAGTCACAAAGGATGAAAAAGTTCATAGCAGCCACTAAGAATAAGGGTAAAATCAAAGAGATTTCTGAAATACTAAATAGTTTTCCTTACGAAGTCTTTTCAATGGAATCAGTAGGTCTCGACAATGACATAGAAGAAACCGGAGCTACCTTCGAAGAAAACGCTTTAATTAAAGCAAAGGAAATCTGCGCAATAACCGGTGAAATAGTAATGGCGGATGATTCAGGACTTGAAGTTGATTATCTGGACGGCGCGCCTGGAATATACTCTGCAAGATTTGCAGGCGAAAATGCAACTGATGAAGACAAAAACAATAAACTGTTAAAGCTTCTCGAAGATGTTCCTTTTGAAAAAAGAACAGCCCGTTTTGTTTGCGTAATTGCTATAGTATTCCCAGATGGACAAAGTTTCACAGTCAGAGGAACCTGTGAAGGTTATATAGCTCATAAACCTGAAGGGGCTAACGGCTTTGGGTATGACCCGATTTTCTATGTCCCTGAATACAATATGACAACCGCGCAAATGCCCTCCGAGCTAAAGCATAAAATAAGTCATCGAGGCAAAGCATTGAGGTTGATGGTAGATAAACTAAAGAAATACCCTATTTAAATAAAAATCTTAATAAACTGAGAATTAGCAGAACAAAATAACGATGCTTTTACGTTATTTTGTGATAGATAATTTTCAAGTTTATTTGATTTTTATTAAATAAAAATCTTAATAAACTGAAAAATTAGTAGGATTATAGATACCGAACTGTAAAGTTTTATGTGAATTCGCTTTGAAAAGCCATTTGTCGGTTGTTTAGCGCGACTTATATAGTTTTACAGTTCTATATCTATAAATAATGATGCTTTTATTTTGTTTTTAAGGGTGTTTCAAAAAATTCCTTGTTCAAGTTTAT
>JAUZPS010000038.1 GCA_030705945.1 Bacillota bacterium | reverse complement strand
GGACAAAGACCAGCTATTAACGTTGGTATCTCCGTATCGAGGGTTGGTGGGGCGGCTCAGATAAAAGCGATGAAAAAGATAGCGGGTCCACTGAGAATAAATCTTGCCCAGTACAGAGAATTGGCAGTTTTTGCGCAGTTCGGTTCTGACCTTGACAAAGCTACCAGAGAAAAGCTTATTCAGGGAGAAAGATTGATGGAAACATTAAAGCAACCGCAGTATTCACCTATACCGGTCGCTCATCAGGTTATAATCCTTTATGTTGCGTCAAATAAGTATTTAATGGATATACAGGTTAAGGATGTCAGAAAGTTTAACTCAGAATTTATTAAGTTCATAGAAGATAAGTATCCTCAAGTTGCAAAATCAATTGGTGAAACTGGTGAATTGAAGCCTGATATAGAAGAGATTCTTAAGAAAGCAATTGATGAATTTAAAAAGAACTTTACAAGATAAGTTTAATATTCTTTTGGTTTATATTCTTAATAGAAGAAATTTGTTACCTTATAAAACGATTTTTAGGTGGTGCTGCTATGGCAAATATGCGTGAAATTAAATCCAGAATGAAGAGTATAAAAGAGACAAGGCAAATAACAAAAGCCATGAAGCTTATTTCCGCTGCCAAGCTTAAAAAAGCCAGACATCAGCTTGACCAGACAAAACCATTTTTTGACAAGGTCAAAGCTACAATCGGCGATATATTAATGCACAGCGGTAACTTAGACAATATATTTTTTGATATAAGAAATCAAAAAGAAGGAAAGAAAAAGGGTTACCTTATAATTTCCGGAGACAAAGGACTTTCAGGCGGTTATAATCATAACCTTATAAAATTGGCTGAGGACGAAATAAAAAAAGACCCTCAATCACTGCTTCTTGTTGCAGGTCATATGGGTAGAAGCCATTTCTTAAGGAAAAAGCTCAATGTCCAAGCGGACTTTGATTATCGCATTCAGAATCCAACGATTTATTTGGCGAGAGAAATTTCAGAAAAGGTATTGGATTTGTTTAAAAGGGGAGAAATCGATGAGTTGTTTCTTGTTTATACAAGGATGGTTTCATCAATATCTCTTGAACCAACCATTATGCAACTTCTGCCTCTGAATATTCCGGCTCTCAGGGAAGATGTCAATGTTTCTGAATTAAAAATTGATGAAAGTCTTTCATATGAGCCATCTCCAAAAGCTGTATTTGATGTTCTTATACCTAAGTATGTTAAAGGCATTATTTATGGAGCTCTTGTAGAAGCCTTTACAAGCGAACAGAGCGCAATAATGTCCGCAATGGATAATGCGACATCAAATGCTGATGAAATGCTTCAAAGGCTTAATTTGTATTACAATAGAGCGAGACAGGCAGCTATAACTCAGGAGATATCAGAAATTGTCGGAGGCGCTGCCGCTCTTCAGTAATTATTGACATTAGTTAGTGTTAATTAATATAAAGAATGTATTATTTTTCGAACGGAGTGAGAGGATTATGGCTGAGAATATTGGTAAGATTATGCAGATAATTGGTCCTGTTATTGACGTCAGGTTTGAAAGCGGCAAGCTGCCGTATATATACAATGCTATCAGAATAGAAAAAGATAACGTTGTAGTTATTGCGGAAGTTATGCAGCATCTCGGCAACGATACGGTAAGATGCGTATCTATGTCATCAACCGACGGACTTGTAAGAGGACTCGATGCAGTGGATACTGGAGCCGCTATTATGGTTCCAGTCGGTAAAGAAGTTTTAGGAAGGGTATTTAACGTTTTAGGTCAGCCGGTTGACGAAGCAGGTGAGGTAAAAACAAACATATATTACCCAATCCATAGACCAGCGCCAAGTCTTGAAAACTTAAAGCCTTCAACAGAAATACTTGAAACGGGAATAAAGGTTATAGACCTTTTGGCTCCTTATGCAAAGGGCGGAAAGATTGGTTTGTTCGGCGGAGCCGGAGTTGGTAAGACGGTTCTTATACAGGAACTTATAACAAATATAGCAAACGAACATGGCGGTTTCTCAGTTTTTACAGGCGTTGGCGAAAGAACAAGAGAAGGTAACGACCTTTGGGTAGATATGAAAGATTCAGGTGTTTTACAGAAAACAGCCATGGTTTTCGGACAAATGAACGAGCCGCCAGGATCAAGAATGAGAGTTGGTCTTACAGGACTCACAATGGCGGAATATTTCAGAGATGAGTTAGGACAGGATGTTTTGTTGTTTGTTGATAATATATTCAGATTTATCCAAGCCGGTTCAGAAGTTTCAGCTCTTTTGGGTAGAGTACCTTCAGCCGTTGGTTATCAGCCGACTTTGGCTACTGACGTTGGTGAGCTTCAGGAAAGAATTACATCAACAAAGAAGGGGTCAATAACATCTATACAGGCAGTATACGTGCCTGCCGATGACCTGACTGACCCTGCTCCTGCTACAACTTTTGCGCATCTTGACGCTACTACAGTTTTGTCAAGACAGATAGTTGAAGAAGGTATATATCCTGCGGTTGACCCTCTTGATTCCACATCAAGAATTCTAGACCCTAGAATTTTAGGAGAAGAACACTATTCGGTGGCTCTTAAAGTGCAGGAAACTCTTCAAAGATTGAAGGAACTTCAGGATATCATCGCAATTCTCGGTATGGATGAACTTTCCGAAGATGATAAATTGACAGTTTATAGAGCAAGAAAAATAAAGAGATTTTTATCTCAACCATTCTTTGTTGCTGAAACATTTACCGGATATAAAGGTAAATATGTTCCTGTAAAAGAAACCATAAGAGGCTTTAAAGAAATTATTGATGGTAAGATGGATGATATCCCGGAAGCATGCTTCTATATGAAGGGAACCATTGATGAAGTTTATGAAGAAGCAAAGAATATGTAGGGGGTGTGACGATGGCATCCACATTTAAGCTTGAGATAGCGACTCCTGATAGAAGGTTTTTTTCAGGAGATGTTGAGATGGTAATATTGAAAACTCCTGATGGTGAGATGGGCATATTAAAAGATCATGCTCCGTCTGTTGTTGCAGTAGATATAGGCCCTATAAAAATCCTTCAGGATGGTGAGTGGTTAGAAGCAGTTCTAAACGAAGGCTTCATGGAAATTACCAAAGAAAAAACAGTAATTCTGTCCGACACAGCCGAATGGCCCAATGAAATTGATGTAAACAGGGCAAACGCAGCAAAGGATAGGGCGGAAGAGAGACTGCAAAGGCAGTTGGCTCAGATGGAATTTGCAAGATCAAGAGCCGCTCTCGCAAGGGCAATGACACGACTTAAGGTATCAAAAAACGTGAAATAAATAAAGGCTGCTCCTAATAAGGAGCAGCCTTTTGACATTTTTAAAGAAATTTTAAGAAAGCTGTATTTGACACTAAAAAATGTCAATGCTATACTTGGATATGTAAAATAAATTTAAAGATTAATAATGATTTTAATATAATAAAGGGCTGAGAATAATATGATTGAATTAAGAAATGTAAACAAGACCTATAATGGAAAAGTAAAAGCTGTAGACAATCTTAATCTGAAAATTGAAAAGGGAGAAATTTTTGGGTTTCTAGGTCCTAATGGAGCCGGCAAGACAACAACAATAAAAATGATCACAGGCATTATAAATACTGACAGTGGAAGCATAACGATTAACGACGTGGATATAGAGAAGAATCCTATAGAAGCAAAGAGGCAATTCGGATTTGTACCCGATGATCCCAATATATTTTTGAGGCTTAAAGGTATAGAATATCTTAACTTCATGGCAGATATCTACAATGTTTCTTCCGCAGATAGGAAAGAAAGGATTGATAGTTTAAGCAAGAGGTTTGAGATGGAAAATGCCATTGGGGATCCGATTCAAAGCTATTCACACGGTATGAGGCAAAAGATAGTAATAATGGGTGTGCTGGTTCATAATCCGAATGTCTGGATTTTAGATGAGCCATTAACGGGTCTTGACCCTAAATCTTCCTTTTTGCTAAAAGAAATGATGAGAGAGCATACACAAAGTGGAAAAACAGTGTTTTTCTCGACTCATGTGCTTGAAGTTGCAGAAAAGATTTGTGATAGGGTGGCTGTAATAAATAATGGCAGGATATTATTTTGCGGCACTTTGGAAGAAATGAAAAATCACTTTAAGGGTGAGTCTTCGTTGGAAAAAATGTTCTTGGAGATGACTGGGAATGAAGATTAATACTATTTTATTAGCAAAAGTTTTATTAAAAGGCGGCGGAAACAAATCAGGGAAGGGAAAAAACAGACCAAGATGGCTTCTGTGGATTATCTTAGCAGTGGCATTTTTGCCCCTTGTTGCGCAGTTAGCAGTTTTTACCTCAGTTTCATATGAAGTATTAAAAGGTATGGCGCTTCAGAGTATTATTCCTGCAATAGCGCTTGCTCTGACAAGTTTTGTTGTGTTCTTCTTTGGAATTTTTTATGTTTTAAACACATTCTACTTTACAACGGATATAGAGAGTTTGCTTCCATTGCCATTTAAACCTTTTGAAATTATTGGCGCCAAATTTATTGTTGTAACAATATACGAGTATCTGACCGAATTAGTTGTGTTACTGCCTGTTTTAATAGTTTATGGGGTAATGAGCGGCTCTGGAGTCTTATATTATATTTATTTTTTAGTAATATTTTTAACTCTTCCAGTTATACCACTCGTGATTTCTTCATTAATAATTATGCCGCTTATGAGGTTTACAGGTCTAGTTAAAAATAAAGACAGATTCAAATATATTGCAAGTATTATCGCTCTGGGAATTGGTGTAGGTTTTCAGGTTGTAATTCGCAAATTTGTTAATAGCGCTGCAGACACCAGCAAGCTTGAAAATACATTAACAGATTTAAATAGAAATGTTAAAACAGTCACGGATTTTTTCCCTAGCGCCAAGTTTGCGGCTCTGTCACTAATCAAGAGCGCTGAGTTAAGCGGATTTGCTAACATTTTCTTATTCATATGTATAACAGCAATATTTGTGTTTGTATTTTTATTTTTAAGCCAATTGTTGTATTTTAAAGGGGTTATGGGCGTATCGGAATCAGGTTCAAGAAGAAGGAAACTTAGTCGCTCAGAATTCGAAAAAATTACTGCAAGTAGGTCGGTATTGCTGACATACTTTTTAAAAGAAATTAAAATAATTATCAGAACGCCCGCATATTTTATAAATTGTCTTTTGTCAAATTTTATCTGGCCGGTTATAATATTGATACCAAATATTACAAGCAATAGAAAGGGCATGAGTATCAGCCAGTTCGGAGAATTGATAAATCAAAATGCAAACCAAGGGTTTATATTAGCTATTGGTTTTGGATTTTCCCTATTCTTAGCCTCAAGCAATTGCGTGACATCAACCGCCATATCAAGGGAAGGACAAAATTTATATATTAACAAATATATACCATTAGGCTTCGACAAGCAAATACTAATGAAAGTCATGACCGGAGTGGTAATAGGCATTTTGGGAGTAGGCGTCTTGTTTACAGTTATCAGCATAATGTTTAAACTTAGCTTAACATTTGTTTTAGTATTGATTGTTTCAGGTATTATAGGCATTATTTTCAGCTCCTTCACAGGTATAATATTTGATTTGCTAAACCCTAAGTTAAACTGGGATAATGAACAAAAAGCTGTTAAACAGAATCTTAATGTTATATTTAATATGCTTGTAAGTTTAATTGTCGCCGGCGTTTTTATTGTTCTTATATTTTTTACCGGCTTAAGTTTAATTCAAACCTTTGTGACAATTGTTATTGCATTTGGCTTATTTATCAGTATACTTTATTTTCTCGTTTCTCGCATTGGCGTAAAACTATTTAAAAGAATTGAAGGTTAGGAATGATACTTATGGAATTAAAATTTAAAAGGCAAGGTATGATCAAGAAAATAATATTAATAATGCTTATTCCATGCGGCTTAATATTGTTTTATGGGACTTCATATACTCCTGATCTGATTGAAAAGTATTATTCTCAATTTATTGGTAAAAAATTTATTCAGGTTTTAAGCTATATTTCTGGAATATTGCCAATATCATTTATGGAGTTTTTGGTTATAGGGCTTATATTATACATTCTGTATAAACTCTACAGTTTCGTATATAGTCTAATAAAAAATAAGGGTAAACGAAAAAAAGTAGTAGCGGATTTTATGAAAGAAGTATTTATTAAGGTTTCGATTATATACTTTATATTTGTCGCAGGATGGTCACTAAATTATAATAGATACCCATTTTCTAAAATTGCAGGATATGATACTCACAGCGTTAATATTGAAGAGCTTAGCCAGGTATGTGAAAGTCTGATAAATCAAACTAATGAATTGCGGCTTAAAGTCAAGGAGGACGGCAATGGAGTTATGTACTTGTCGGATGGCAAAAAAAATGCTTTGAATGCAGCTCAAAATGGTTATGATGTCTTAATGAAGCAATATCCTGAACTAAATGGCAGTTATGGAACCCCTAAAGGGGTACTGTTTTCTAAATTTATGTCTTTACAAGGATTAGGTGGAATCTATTGTCCTTTTACTGGAGAAGCAAACATAAATATGGATATGCCTGATTCTTCAATTCCTTTTGTTATTTGTCATGAGATGGCTCATCAGCGTGGATTTGCAAGGGAAGATGAAGCAAACTTTATTGGTTATCTTGCAAGCATTAATAACCCTCGGATAGACTTTAAATACTCTGGATCAATTTCCGCTCTGAATTATGCTATGAATGCTTTATATGAACATGACAAGGCCAAATTTAAGATATTGAGGGGAAAGTTCAGCGATGAGCTGAATCGAGACTTTAAGGCTAGAAGCGTATATTGGCAAGGCTATGAAGGAGTTGTTAACAAGGTGTCTAATGCCGCTAATAATACTTATTTAAAGGTCAACCGTCAAAAGGATGGCGTGGAAAGCTACGGAAGAATGGTGGACTTACTTATTTATCAATACAGGCAAAATAAATTATTAAATAATTCTAAGTGATAAACAGCAAACTTTACATAAAAACAATAGGAGGAAAATACAGTTGCAATACAGGGAAGGGACATTAGGAAGAGTATTTGTAGTTAAGATTGAAGATGGAGATGATTTAATAGAATCAATAAAAAGTGTTGCTATAGATGCTGAAATAAAAACAGCGTCATTTATGATGCTGGGAGCTCTTAAAGAAGCAATGTTTGTTTCGGGTCCAAAAGAACCGGTCCTGCCTCCGGAACAGGTATGGAAAAGTTTTTCTGACGGGCGGGAGATAATGGGAATTGGAACACTTTACAAAAATGATCATGATCCCTCTATTCATCTGCATATAAGTGTTGGTAAAGGAGACGAGGCTCATGTGGGCTGTCTTAGAGAGAACGGTCAAGTCTATATTGTTGTGGAAGTAGTCATATTTGAAATTTGCGGAATAATTGCTGAAAAAATCTTTGACAAAAAAACAGGCCAAAAAATGCTGAACTTTATAAACTAAATTTAGATTAAAAATGATTTTAATATATATAAGTTACGAAAAAGATTTTACATAAAAATGCAGTTAATGCGTCTGCATTTTTCTATCAAAGCTGAATTTTTCGCAACTTATGAATCAAGGTATATATTTTGCAATATAAAAAATGGATGCAAAATGTTTATTGCAAAATATATAGATAGCAGCAAATATCAATGTCCGCAGCAGCCACCGCATTTATGAATGTTTGGACAATCGGAAGAGCTGTTTTTTTTTGATTGAACTATATTAATATTTTTAAATAGTGTTTCGAGATCATCGCTTCCACACTTTACGCATTTAATTAAATTCTGATCTTTATCGCTCATTTTTGCCATAATATTAAATTCTTCCCCGCATGTTTTACATTTTAAATCATAAAATGGCATAATAATACCTCCAAATTTATATTTAAACTTATTTTAGCATAAAATCCTAATACCTATCAATATGAAATGGTATTTATGGATAATCGATAAGAAATAGGACTGTACACAATTTATAAATAATGATAAAATAATATTGATCAAACATTTTCTTTAAATTCTTAATTTACAATGATAAAATCCAAGACTTCAAAAATCCTATAACTTAGGGCGTTTCAAAAAATTTCTTGTTCATGTTGTAAATATTGGAAACACATTGCGCCAAGTTTTTGAAACGGCTAGTTGGAAAGTCCTTTGATACTGCCTTATTTACTTTCAAAGTGAATAAACAAAATACCCTCTTTATATTTTCAATTCCGTTAAGAATTATAATCCGGAAAAGTATATTAATTGCTCTGAAGAATTATAATCAGGTATTTCAAGAACCATGCAAGAATAGTTAAGATAATAGAAATTTAAAATGAGCTATTGAGTTTTGTTTTAATGAAACTATATTTGTATATTTGATTAAATTATATTTGATGGAATTATATATAAGTATAAATTAGAATATTCTCATTATTTTATGCATTTCTGTTATTTTTTTATTTCCCCAAAAAACTTGAAGTTGCCGTACTTAAATAGTAAAATTAGAAATATATATTTTATTAGATTTTCTTGTATGGCCAAAATACTGGATTTTCAGTATCTGAGCAAATTTAAAGGGGAGAAAATATGAATAAAAAAATAAGGGTTGCAGTAATTTTTGGAGGGCAGTCATCAGAACATGAAGTATCAAGAGTATCAGCTGAATCAGTTATTAGAAACATTAACAAAGATAAATTTGATGTAGTAATGGTAGGTATTACTAAGGATGGTAACTGGTTAAACTATAATGGACCTGTTGATAAACTAGGGAGCGGAGAATGGGAAAAGCTTGCGCTTACGACAAGAGCAACTGCTGTAGAAAATAAATTATTAGGAGAAGACAGTTCGAAGAATAAATTAGTTGAAGGAGCATCAGCAAGAAGTATTTTCAAAGCGGCTGGAATGGATAATGATGGTCAGAAAATAGATATTGTTTTTCCAGTTCTCCATGGCGCTAACGGGGAGGATGGCACAATACAGGGATTGTTTGAATTGGCCGGAATACCCTACGTAGGTGCTGGAGTCCTAGCTTCAGCTGTTGGAATGGATAAAGCCTTTACAAAAATTATTTTTGAAAAAGAAGGTATACCGCAAGGAAAATACCTAGTGTTTAATAGAAAAAATATAAAAAGCAGTTTGGATGAAGTTATCAATAAAGTTGAAAGCGTTCTTCCATACCCATGTTTTGTTAAACCTTCAAATGCAGGATCTTCAGTTGGTGTAGGTAAAGCTCATGACAGGCGGGAATTGATAGAAACGCTTTTTGAAGCGGCAAAACATGATAGAAAAGTGCTTGTCGAAGAGTTCATAAATGGAAGAGAAGTTGAATGCGCTGTATTAGGCAATGATGATCCGATAGCATCCACGGTTGGCGAAGTAATACCTTGTAATGAGTTTTATGATTATAAAGCAAAATATATTGATAACAATTCTAAGGTTATTATACCAGCCGACTTGCCGGAATCAACTATAGCCGAAATAAGAGAATATGCTGTCAGAGCTTTCAAATCATTGGACTGCGCAGGTTTGTCAAGAATAGACTTTTTTGTTCTTAAGGAGACAGGTAAAGTTTATATTAACGAAATCAATACACTGCCTGGGTTTACAAGCATCAGCATGTATCCCAAACTCTGGGAAGCCTCGGGCATACCATATAGCGAGCTGATAGAAAAGTTACTGGATTTGGCTGTTGAGAGATATAATGATAAGATATCTGAATAATAAAAAATATGGATAATATGTACTAATTGGGGGACTAATAAATGGACAACAGACCGATTGGTGTTTTTGACTCAGGTTTGGGAGGGCTAACTGTATTAAAAGAAATAAAAAGGCTTATACCAACCGAAAGTGTTGTGTATTTTGGTGACAATGGAAGGGCGCCCTACGGTACTAAATCAAAAGACACAATAATAAAATATACTTTTCAGGATATAAGATTCTTATTGAATCAAGATATAAAAATGATAGTAATCGCTTGCAATACGGCTAGCGCGTGTAGTTTGAAACTTGTAAAGGATAGTTTTGATATTCCGGTTATAGAAGTAACTGAGCCGGGATCCGTAACAGCTGTCAAGGAAACAAAAAATAAAAAAATCGGTGTAATCGGTACAGTAGCTACTATCAACAGTGGTGTATATGAGAGGGCAATAAACAGGCTGGACAGCTCAATTGAGATAGTTCAGAAAGCCTGCCCGCTATTTGTGCCGCTGGTAGAAGAAGGGTGGTGGGAAAACGATATAGCGTTAAGAATTGCTGAGGAGTACCTGGAACCATTGAAAAGAGAGGGTATTGATACCCTTGTAATGGGTTGCACGCATTATCCGATGCTTTTTAACACTATTTCCAAGGTAATGGGAGATAGCGTAAAACTCGTAAGTTCGGCTTTGGAAGTAACAAAAGTCATAAACGAGATTCTTAAAGAAAATACTTTAATGAGGGATGAACGTGTAAGTCCGGTATACAGGTATTATACCAGTGATAGTGTAGAAAAATTCGAAAGTCTGGGAAGCGCAATATTAGAAAGTGAAATACACTCAGCTGAAAAAGTTGATATTGAAAAATATTAAGGAAATATTGAAGATACAACTTTTGTTATAGTTTGTTGACGCTATTAATATATTAATAGCTCATAAGTTTTACAGTCGCCTATTGCATCATTGTCTATAGTTTAGGGCGTTTCAAAAAATTCCTTGTTCAAGTTTTTGAAACGACCAGTTATTAAGTTTTCTTTTTGATACTACCTTAATGGTATTTTGCAATAGGTGACTGTAAAACACAAAAGTGATATTAATTTATTATATATATTAAAAGCAAAAGTTGTGTAATTCAATCCTAAAGTGGGTGTAAAAATAGATAATTGGTTTTTGAAAACTATATGCTTAATAATCTTGTGGATCCTTTTTGTTACTTGAATTTGAAATAAAAGAATTGTATTATAGTTTCTAAAACCATATATAAGTAAAGAGGGAATGGGAGAATGGAGTAAAATGCAGTAAGAATTAACGGCAGCCAGAGATGGCTGACTATGCTGGAGGTGTGCTCTATGAAAAAGTATGTAATAATTTCCGTTAAAGGCACTCAAACTTCAAATAATCTGGACACTAACATACTTGAGCTTGTTACCGAAGGAAAGTACTATAAGAAGGGCAATGCTTACTTCATTACCTATAAAGAAAGTGAAGTTACTGGAATGGAAGGAACTACGACAACCTTGAAAATTTCTGATGGTGTAGTAACTCTTATGAGATTTGGAGCTGTTAATTCACAGTTTATATTCGAACAGGGCCAAAAGCATCTTTCATATTATGATACTACCTATGGCACATTTACTGTTGGCGTATACGCAAATGAAGTTGAAGTGAAGGTAAATGATGAGGGCGGAGAAATAAAGGTTGATTATCAGCTTGAAATAGATAATAATAAATCTGGAGAAAATGATTTTCATGTATTTATTAGAGAGGCAGGACGTATAGATGGCGAATGTTATAGAGAAATTAATAGAGGAAATTAAGCTGGTTGTGAATGAATCCCTTAAAAAAGCATGCAGCTCAGGTGAATTGCCTGAAGTTTTAGTACCTGAAATTTTAATCGAAATACCCAGGGAAAAAGAGCATGGCGAATTCTCAACAAATGTAGCTATGCAGATTACAAAACAGGCCAAGAAAGCTCCAAGGCAGACAGCAGAGATAATAATCAAAAATATGAATTTGGAAAATACATATATTGAAAAGGTTGAATGCGCGGGACCGGGGTTTATTAATTTTTATTTAAATTTAAAGTGGCTCTATGAGACTATTAAGGTTATTCAGGCTGAGAGAGAAGACTATGGAAAAATTAATTTAGGTAATGGAGCGAAGGTAATGGTAGAGTTTGTTAGCGCAAACCCTACCGGACCTCTTCATATGGGTAATGCTAGAGGCGGCGCTTTAGGAGATTGTATTGCAAATGTGCTTAAAGCGGCAGGTTATGATGTTACAAAGGAATTTTATATAAATGATGCGGGAAATCAGATTGAGAAATTCGGGAAGTCCTTAGAAGCAAGATATATTCAATTGCTTCTTGGCGAAGACGCGGTTCCTTTTCCTGAAGATGGTTATCAGGGGGAAGATATAAAGGATCATATGAGGGATTATATAAGCATAAACGGGGACAAGCTATTAAATACCGAGTCATCAGATAGACAAAAGATTCTTGTGGAATACGCTCTTCCTATAAATTTGCAAAGAATCCGAACAGCTCTTAAGAATTACGGTATTGAGTTTGATGTATGGTTTTCCGAACAATCCCTTTATGACAGCGGTGAGCTTGAGGAAACATTAAAATTCATTAAGGAAAATGGATATACGGTTGAAAATGAAGGCGCTGTGTGGTTTAAGGCATCCCAATTCGGAGCTGAAAAGGATGAGGTAATAATCCGTAACAATGGGTTGCCAACTTATTTTGCGTCAGATATAGCGTATCATAGAAATAAGTTTTTAAAGCGTAAGTTCGATCGGGTTATTAACCTTTTAGGCGCTGACCATCATGGGCATGTGGCGAGAATGAAAGCTGCTGTTTCATCAATGGGAATTGACTCTGATAAGTTGGATGTGGTTTTATTCCAGCTTGTCAGGTTGTTTAAAGATGGCGAGGCGTATAGGATGTCCAAGAGGACAGGTAGAGCCGTATCCTTAAACGATCTCTTGGAAGAGTTGGGTAAAGACGGCGAAAGAAATGACGAAGAAGCTATTATTTACGGGAAGGATGCGGCGCGTTTCTTCTTTAACATGAAAGCGTCAGGCAGCCATCTGGACTTTGATATGAGCCTTGCTGTACAAAAATCAAATGAGAACCCTGTATTCTATGTACAGTATGCTCATGCAAGGATTTGCACAATAATTACACAAGCAAAAGAAAAAGAAGGTGTAGAGATTCCAGATGTTAATTCCGTTGATTTAACTAAATTGGATAAAAAAGAAGAACTTGATCTTATAAAGGCTTTAGCGCAGTTTCCGGAAGAAGTGCGTATATCTGCTAAGACTTTAGAGCCAAGCAGATTGACTCGTTACGTTCTAGATGTTGCAGGGTATTTGCATTCCTTTTATCATGCCTGTCATATAAGAGGTGAGGAAGAAAACATAATGAAAGCAAGGTTATTGCTTATTGATAGTACTAGAACAGTTATTAGAAATGTTCTAAGTATTTTGAGTATAAGCGCTCCTGAAAGAATGGATTAGATTTAAAGCAATAAAACCAATTTTCTGTTTGGAACTTTTACAAAAAGGGCAAGTTACGCATTATGTAGTTTGCTCTTTTATTATGCCTTTTTGATTGTATCTTTTTTCGTTGGCTTATATAACGCGTTATATAATATTTTTCTTGTTGCTGGTATTTTTTAGTGATATAATATTTCTGATTTTGTATAAAACTAGTAATACTTGACATATTATAGATAAATTAGTGAATTAAAATTTTGTGTTAACAAAGCAGCAAGAAAAAATAAATTCAAAGCGCCACATATATAATTGAGGAAGAGGATAGCCAATGTTTAGGATAATTTTTGCATTACAGTTTTTACTGCTTCTTTGTGGAATAATTTTCACAGATGAAAGAACGGTTCCAACATCAATATCATTAATTATAAGTTTTTCTTTTGTTGTATTTGCTGTTATTTTATCAAGATTAAACAAAGACGTGTATAGTAAAACAATGGCAGTTGCTTCAGCGGTATATTTACTTGGGAATATTGTTTTAGCTGGTATATTGCCGTTGGGATTTATGATTGGAATGGCGATATATTTTGTCGCGCAGGCATTGAATATACTTACCTTTATTAGAACTAGCAAGGAGTTAAATAAGTCAGTTTTCAACAAAGGCTTTCTTGTGGGGATAATTGGTTATTTTGTAATAATGATTGCGGTTTGGTGGATATTTTTTGAACCTGCGTCAAATCTAAAGCCTATTACGTTTATTGCGCTGTTCTATGGTCTATGGCTTTCTGTTATGGCAGCCTCTGCGCTCTCTCTGTTTTTTAATGATAAGAGATATGTTTTTACCGCAGTAGGGAGCGCAATTTTTGTCGCTTCGGACTTTATTGCCGGAATTGCTGATATAGCAGGTAGAAATGTGCCATATAAAGTTAATATTGTCTGGATAACATATGTAATTGCTATAGGTGGAATCATATACAGCAAAAATCTTTTGAGAAACCCTGTCACTAAATAAAACTCAAGAATACGCAAAATATATACCTTGATTCATAAGTTGCGAAAAGTTAAGCTTTGATAGTAAAATGCAGACGTATTAACTGCATTTTTAATGTAAAATCTTTTTCGTAACTTATATATCTTTATCTTTTAATATTGGTATCAAATCGTAGTAATAAAAAATATAATTTAATGACTTGAAATTATATCTTTTAAGTATTATAATTAATAATAGTTAAATTACATAACTATTATTATATTGAAAGATTAAAGTAAGTAACATTGCTTTTATATAAATAATAAATAATATTACAAATGATATAAAAAGTGACTAAGGAGGTGGAATGGCATGGAAAGGGAAAAGCTAGCCGAGAATATTCTTGTCTTTTTTCCTTTGATGTTTAAAAAGATTATGAAGGATCTACCAGCAGCAGAAATATCCAGGCAGAATTTCGGGCTTTTGCATCTTATAAGTCAAAACGACTGCAACACAATGAGTTATTATAGCAAGAAAATTATGTTATCAAAACCTAATCTCACAGTAATGGCGGATAAACTCATTGAAGAAAAGCTTATTGAAAGAGTGTACGATCCTCATGACAGAAGGGTAATTATTTTAAAAATGACTGATAAAGGAAGAATTATACTTGAAGAACATAAGAAAAAAGTTAAAGAGATTGTTATCAAAAAGTTTGAATTACTAAATGATGAGGAAGTCAAAAGGCTAAATGAAATTGTAAATGAAATGAAAACAATTTTAACGGTAATTACCAATTAGTTGCAATAAATATGTTTCTTGGCGATCAACTATATAATATACTAATTCTGAATAAAAAAGAGGAGATGATAAGACATGTTAAAACTATTCAAATTTCTAAAGCCATTTTCTGCTCTAATTGCCGGTGTAATAGCTCTTGTATTTTTGCAGACGCTCTCAGACCTCTACCTTCCTACATTGATGTCTGATATTATCAGTAAGGGAGTTATGAATGGAGATACTGATTTCATCTGGAAAACTGGCGGCCAAATGCTCGCGATTGCAGCTGGAGGCGTAATATGCGCAATAATTGCAAGCTTTCTTGCTTCAAAGAGCGCTGTAGGCTTGGGAACAATAGTAAGAGAAAAAGTGTTTAGACGTGTGGAAAGCTTTTCACTTCATGAGTTTGACAAATTCGGAACAGCGACGCTTATAACAAGAACTACAAATGATATAAATCAGGTTCAGATGGTGCTTGTAATTATGTTGCGTATGATGGTTGGCGCTCCTTTGATGGCAATAGGCGGAATTTATCTTGCGTTTCAAAAGGATAGGCAGTTGACATGGGTACTTGCGGTCGCAATACCAGTTTTAGCGGCTTTTATAATAATAGTAGCAAAATTGGCTTTGCCTCTGTTTAAATTGACACAGGTTAAAATTGACAAGATTAATCTTGTTTTGCGTGAAAAGCTCACGGGCATCAGAGTAATCAGAGCCTTCAACAGAGTTAACCATGAAAGGGAAAGATTCGGAGAAGCAAATTCTGATCTGACAAACAATTACATCAAGGTAAATAAGATAATGGCGTTTATGATGCCTGCTATAATGCTCATAATGAACTTTACTTCTCTCGCTGTTCTCTGGTTCGGAGCATGGAGAGTGAAGGATGGAATGGAGATAGGAAACCTGATGGCATTTACGCAATATTCAATGCAGATAATGTTTTCTATGATAATGGTTGCCATGATGTTTGTTATGGTCCCAAGAGCTCAGGCGGCAGCGGTAAGAATCAATGAAGTGTTAGAAACAGAACCTGAAATATTGGATTCCGATAATGTTAAAGAATGCACTCTAGGCAGAGGATATGTTGAATTTAAAGATGTTTCATTCAGATATCACGGAGCTGAGGAGTATGCCATTAAAGATATATCCTTTACGGCTAAGCCTGGTGAAATGACCGCTATTATCGGTAGTACCGGTTCAGGTAAGTCTACTTTGATCAATCTTATTCCAAGGTTTTATGATGTGGAAAGCGGAAGCGTGCTTATAGATGGCGTAGATGCGCGTGAAATGACTCAGGAATGCTTGAGGGAAAAAATTGGTTTAGTTCCACAAATGGCTATACTTTTTAATGGAACTATATCTGAGAATATCAAGTTTGGAAATGAAGACGCAACTGATGAGGAAGTAAGGTATGCCGCAGAGGTAGCGCAGGCGACGCATTTTATTGAAAGTATGGACGAAGGTTTTGAACATAGGATTGCCCAAGGCGGGACTAACGTGTCTGGTGGACAAAAACAGAGACTTTCAATCGCGAGAGCTCTTGTAAGAAAACCTGAGATATATATATTTGATGACAGCTTTTCCGCTCTTGATTTTAAAACAGACGCAAAGCTAAGAGCAGCTCTAAAAAAAGAAATTGCAGACGCTACGGTAATTATTGTGGCTCAAAGGGTTGGAACAGTTATGGACGCTGACAGGATAATAGTTTTGAATGAAGGAACCATTGCTGGGATTGGAAATCACAAGGATTTACTGACTACTTGTGAAGTTTACCGTGAAATTGTCGCTTCACAGCTTTCAGAGGAGGAGATAGCATGAGTAAAGAAAATGTAAACTCTAATCTAAAGAATACTCAAAAACCTATGGGCGGCAGAAGAGGCGGACCTATGGGCGGGTTTGGAATGCCTGTGGAAAAGGCTAAAAATTTTAAGGGAACTTTTATAAGATTATTAAGATATTTAAGGCCCCATAAGGTTAATCTCATTGTAGTTTTGGTTTTTGCTATATTGAGCACAACTTTTACCGTTTATTCACCGCAAAAGGTAAGAGAAGCAATGAATAAGCTGCAGGATGGGTATTCTGCGCATGTGACGCTTGAAAAATTGACAAACGGACAGAATAACGGACAAAAAGAAATCGAAAAAATCATTAAGAATCCCCAGAAGGCAATGGCAGATTTACAAAGAGATCTTGAAAAAATCAAATATAAAAATAAAGATTCAGGATCTTCTCAAAAAACAACAGGAATGGAAAATGATCAGAGCAAGATTAAGGAAGCGTTTGGAAAATTTGGTGGTATTGCAAAATTGTCTGAAACAAAAGATTCTAATAAGCGAGCTGAAATCTGTGAACAACTTTTCAAATTGGGTGAGGAATCACCAATAATATTTGTTCTCATGTTTAAGGATTCATTATTAAATGATTCTGATAGCAGTAAGAATTCTAGTGAAATAAAACTTACAGAAGAACAAAAAGCGGGAGTAATTAACGCAATAAGAGAAACAAATGGGGAAATAGATTTTTCTTACATTGGATGGATTGCTGCTCTATTAATTGCAATGTATTTGATAAGCTCCGGATTTAGCTT
>JAUZPS010000379.1 GCA_030705945.1 Bacillota bacterium | reverse complement strand
TTATAAGATCTACTGGCTCATTTTTTATCCATTGATGCATTGTAAAGAGATCTCCCAAACTTTTTACTTTGCCTTCAATTCCCGCTTCACTTAACATCCCTTTTACTTCCCTCTCAAAAACTTCTCCAGGCGTACCTGTGAGAACATATTTAGGAATCATGCCAAGGCTTATAGCAAATTCTGTCAGGGCGATCACTATATCAGGATCACCGAATATTGCAACTTTTTTGCCGTGATAATGGTAATGACAGTCCACCATTATATCCACCAACTGGCCTCTTTCTTCTTCAAGCTCTGCTGGAATTGACTTCCCAGTTAACTTGGAAACCGCCATCAGAAAATCATCAGTAGCTTTTATTCCAATAGGCGTCTTTAATACTTTGCTTGGAACTTTGCATCTTTTCTCCATCTCATAAGCGCCATCAGCGGATGCAAAGCTTCCTAGAGCTACAGTCGCTGTTGAGTTACCAGCATCGATTATGTCAGATATTTTTGCTCCGCCTCTTGGATACATTTCGTATTTACCTGTCATAGGAGCATCCAACACACCGCTCGTATCGGGGAACATTATGCTTTCTGTTCCCATAGTTTTCATCATTCTTTTAATTTCTCTCATATCACCCGGATTTACAAATCCAGGAATAATATTGATTTTACCATTGGGTGTCTTGCTGTTTACTGAAAGGTATTTGACCATTGCCTTAACCATATTTGAAAAACCTGTTACATGGGATCCCTGATAGCTAGGAGTATTAGCATGAATTACCAGTTTGCCCTCAGGTATCTGAGACTGACTGATAAAAGTTGGAATATCGTCTCCTATTGTTTCAGAAAGACAAGTTGTGTGTATTGCTATAATATCAGGGTTATATATCGAAAAAACATTTTTAATAGCTGTTTTTAAATTTGTTCCGCCTCCAAAAACCGAAGCTCCTTCAGTAAATGAACTTGTAGAAGCCATTACCGGATCTCTGAAATTTCTTGTAAGAAATTTTCTGTGGTATGCGCAGCAACCTTGGGAACCATGACTGTGAGGCAGGCATTTGTGTATACCCAACGCTGCGTACATTGCGCCCACAGGCTGACAGGTCTTAGCCGGGTTGATTGTTATGGCGCTTCTTTCTACATACTCCTTTGGTGTTAAGTCTAACATTTTGATTACCTCCCTACATAACTTCCTTCAAGTAAAGGTTCGGTCTTCCATGGCGGAGTCACGAACTTCCATGAAGGAGTTGTCATTCCCATTGTAATGTCTCTTGCGAAGTTTACCGAGCCTCTGAAGCCTGCATATGGTCCGCTATAATCATATGAATGAAGCTGCTTTGAGAAAATACCGGCTTTATGGGCAATGTACTTATCTTTTATACCTGAACAGAATACATCAGGTTTTAATATTTTTAATAGCTCTTCTGTTTCATAGTGATTTAAGTCGTCGACTACAATGCTTCCGTCTGCCATATCCTTCATCATACCGGCGTAATAATTGAGCGAAATCTCTTCTTTTAGTTTTTCATATCTTTCTTTAGACAAAGTCACCTTAAAGTGCTCTGGATCAGGCTCAACTTCAATACTTTCTATATTTTTGCTATCTCCGTCTTCCTTTATTGTAGGAATTACTTCTCTTCCTTCATAGTCGTCTCTGTGAGCAAATTCATATCCCGCGAGTACTGTTTCTATCCCTAAATCCCTTAGCAAATGCTGATAATGATGAGCTCTTGAGCCACCTACGAATAAAGCTGCTGTTTTGCCCTGGCACAATTTCTTATATGCCTCCATCTGTTCACTGATATCTGATATTTCTTCCGCAATTACCTGCTCTGTCCTTTCGGTCAAATCAGGATCATCAAAGTATTTTGCAATGTCTCTGAGGCTCTTAATAGTACTCTTAACTCCTATAAAATTAACTTTTATCCAATTCATTCCATACTTGGTATGTAACATTTCGCCTATATAATTTATTGAACGATGACACTGTATAACATTAAGATCCGCCTTATGAGCGCTTTTAAGGTCTTCAACCGTACCATCCCCGGTCATCATGGAAACTATTTCATATCCTATTTTCTTTAAGATCCTTTCAAGCTCCCAGCCGTCTCCGCCTATGTTATATTCGCCAAGAATATTCAATGAGTATTTTCCTACAACCTTGTCTCCGGTTCCGATTATATGCTTTATCAAACCGTTATTAGCTATATGGTGACCACCTGACTGGCTGACTCCCTTATATCCTTCACAGGAGAAGGCCAGAGTCTTAACTCCGTATTCCTTAGTCGCCCAATTAGCCACCGCATTGATATCGTCTCCAATAAGACCAACGGGACATGTGGAACATATCATTATTGTTTTGGGTTTGAATATTTCAACAATCTCGGTTACCGCTTTTCTTAGTTTTTTCTCGCCTCCGAAAACTATATCCCCTTCTTGCAAGTCTGTTGAGAAACAGTAATTCAGATAGTTCTGTTCATCTCCTCTCGTCTTGCCTTTATTCCTTCTGGTTCCCCAAGTATAAAACCCGCAGCCTATGGGTCCATGAGTCAGAACTACCGCGTCTCTTAAAGGTCCTAATACAACCCCTTTACAACCTGCGTAACAACAACCTCTGTTTGTAATTATCCCTGGTATTGTTCTTGTATTTGCTGTAATTGTTTGCGGCTCAGGTGTCTCGTTATTCTTTAGCAGAATATGTTCTTTTCTGTTCTTAAAGACACTTGCCGGATATTGCTCAACCACTTTATCTATTTTGCTTTTCATCGATAACACCTCCGACTAAATCGCTTCGTTTCCTGTTTCTCCAGTTCTTACTCTTACCGAATCAAGAACAGGAAGCACAAATATTTTGCCATCACCCTGCTTACCCTTGCTGTTAACAGTTATAATGGTATCAATTACCTTCTTTACTTCATCATCCTTAACAATCAAAGATATAAGACGTTTTGGCACCAGCCTGTGGCCTTCTGAAATAACCTCCGCCAATACGGGAGAAGTCATTTCATTGCCGGATAACATCCCTTCAATAAGAGAGTAATCAACCTTTTTCTTACCTCTTCCCATAACCTTTTTGCAATGTAAAGACGGAAAGTCTTCCTTCAAGAGAGCTTCTTTTGTCTTATTGATCATATCCATTCTGATAATTGCCATAACCTCTTTCATGGGACTCCCTCCTTACAGTTCACTTGATCCGGAACTTATTGTATATGCTTCTTCAACGGGGCTAACAAATATTTTCCCATCTCCGAATGCCCCTTTTTGACCTGTTTTTGCATTTTTCATGATAATCTTTATTACATCGTCCTTATCTTCGTCCTTAACGACCATCATGAGCATTTCTTTTGGAATTTCATCATAAAATACATCCCCAACCTTAACACCTCTCTGCTTACCGCGTCCCATTACATCTATTTTGGTTACAGCCGGAAAACCTGCATCACTTAACTCTGACATTACTGTATTAATTCTTTCAGGTCTTATTATCGCTCTTACCATCAACATAATTTTTTCCTCCAATCTTTAATAAACCTATTTACTCATAATTTAGCCATAGTCATTTTTCTAAAGGCATATGACAAAATTCTATACGTCCAATATACCGTGTTCCATAAGTATTGCTTCAAGTCTATCCTGAGGCATTGGCTTAGGCACTACAAAGAGATCATTCTCATCAATTGCTTTTGCTAAACCTCTGTATGCGTCTGCCTGAGCTGCTGTAGGGTCAAAATCGATAACTGTCTTTCTGTTAATCTCTGCCCTTTGGACCATATTGTCTCTTGGCACAAAATAGATTAATTGACTGCCTAGTTCCTTTGCGAATGCTTCTAGCAATTCTTTTTCTCCGTCAACCTTTCTGCTGTTGCAAATGATTCCGCCCAAACGGGTTCCACCGGTTGCCGCGTACTTCTGAACACCTTTACATATATTGTTGGCTGCATATAAAGCCATCATTTCACCGCTCGCTACTATATAAATTTCCTGAGCTTTTCCTTCTCTGATAGGCATTGCGAAACCACCACAAACAACGTCACCCAAAACATCATAGAAAACATAATCAAGATCAGGAGTATAAGCGCCCAACTGTTCAAGCATATTAATGGATGTTATAATACCCCTACCGGCGCATCCAACTCCGGGTTCAGGTCCTCCTGATTCAACGCATTTTATTCCGAATACTCCTCTTTTCATTATGTTTTCGAGTTCAACTTCTTCACCTTCTTCACGAAGAGTATCCAAAACACTCTTTTGGGCCAATCCGCCAAGAACAAGTCTTGTTGAATCTGCTTTTGGGTCGCATCCTACTATCATAATATTTTTACCCATCTCACCCAGTCCTGCTGTTAAATTCTGTGTTGTTGTTGATTTGCCTATTCCACCTTTACCATAAATCGCTACCTGTCTCATAAAAAACGACCTCCATTCATTTTTCAATTATCTTTCTATAAATTTTGCAATAAACATTTTATATCCATTTTTTATATTGCAAAATATATACCTTGATTCATAAGTTGCGAAAAGTTCAGCTTTGATATTAAAATGCAGACGTATTAACTGCATTTTTAATGTAAAATCTTTTTCGCAACTTATATAATTCTTTGCTTTTAAATTCTTATATAACAAAAACGCAATGCGTCTTTTGTTGCAAGTATCTTTATTTTGAAGTAATATAAAAGGGCGCCAAAATCTACACGATTCTGGCGCCCTGGCCTAGCTGATAAATTAATCAATCACGGATAATCTATCAATCAATTTTTAATTTAAAGTATAATTTATTATAGCATCATCTTACTTTTTAGTCAACATCATTTAAATATTTTTTGCAAGTTTTCTATTTATGTTATTCATTTTTAAATTATCAATCTTTATTAGCGCTTTTCAAAGCATTGAATATCAATCCAAAACCCTGCAGCACAGCGCATCTAATCTATAATCTTATAGTTTTTTGCATAATTATCTTTAACCAAATATGCAGTAGTACATGCATCTTCCTTCATTTTATCCTCTTGTCAAAATAAGAGCCTCCGCAATTTCCTTCATTGTTATTCTGTTGTCCCTGCTCTTCTTCCTTATTGCTTCATATGCTTGTTCCTCAGTGTAGCCTTCCTTCTGGACTAAAAT
>JAUZPS010000378.1 GCA_030705945.1 Bacillota bacterium | reverse complement strand
TTCAGTTATTTATGTGGTGCGCTGTATTTATTATTGCTTTTAAAGGCGTTGATAATATAGATTATTTTGATAAAGCAATAAATAGAGTTATGCTTTTTTTCCCAATTGTTTTAGCTCTTTATTTAAGTTATGCGTTCTCTGACCACTATAAAGCTAGCGACCAAGCTAACTCAATTTATTACTGCTTGTTATTTCTGCCATTTGTTTTAGCATATAAAAGAAAGTATTTAAATGTAATATATATAGCAGCGTTATTTGCTTGTTCATCTATATCTTTGAAACGTACAGCCATAATAGGATTAGTTTTATCTGTTTTTATATTTTATGTAGTGGAGTTATATACGAAAGATGAGCTTAAGAAAAAGTTTGCAATCATAGTAGGCTCGATATTACTTATTATAATTTGTGTCGGTTCATATAATTTTCTTGCAGATAATTTTAATATTGACATCATTTCAAGATTTGATTCAATATCATCTGATGAAGGATCCGGAAGAAAATACATATGGGAAGAAGTGTGGAACCAGCAGAAAAACGCTCCAATTAAGCACTGGATCTTAGGGGAAGGCTCTAATGGCGTTTATTATAAAGCTAATATTTTTTTGTTGAGAGATTATGTAAGCGCTCACGATGATTTCTTGGAGGTATTGTATGACTACGGTATCTTCGGGTTTATTTTTTATATAGCTTTTATAATCCAAATAATTATTTACGCCATTAGAATGATAAAGAAAAAAATATCTATTGCTGCGCCATTCACGGCATCAATTGCTCTGTTTGTTACAATGTCTGTTACAAGTCATTTAATAATATATCCGAATTACTTTTACTTGATTATGATATTTTGGGGAATTTGTATTGCTAAGTACGAAAATTTATATAACCAGAAAAGAAGGAGTCTTATGTGAAGAAAGTATCAGTTATTGTGCCTGTATATAAGTCTGAAAAATACTTGCATCGCTGTATAGACAGCATTTTAAATCAAGCATACCAGAATATTGAATTAATATTGGTTGATGATGGCTCTCCAGATAACAGCAGCGTTATCTGTGATGAATACGCTTTAAAAGATTCCAGAGTCAAAGTAATTCATAAAGAGAACAAAGGGGTTTCGGCTGCAAGAAATACAGGGCTGTCAAACTCCACAGGTTATTATGTAATGTTTGTGGATAGTGATGATTGCATAAAAAATACAATGGTTGGCAACCTGCTTAAGCTACTGAATAATGATTATTTTGACTTTGCGCTTAGTGGTGTAAATATAATAACTTACGCAGATGGTGTACCCTCAAAACTAGATATATACGCAATGAAGGATAAGCATTATAGTGTAAAATCATTGTTTGAGGCTATAATTGATGATTATGACCTGGTTTGTATCTGCAGTCCGTGGGGGAAGTTATATAAAAACAGTATTATCAAGCAAAATTCTATTGAGTTTAACGAAAATATTTATTTAGGAGAAGATACACTTTTTGTTTTGAATTATTTAAGGTTTTGTAAAGAACTGGTTAGCTCTAAGAATGTATATTATAACTATTACCGTGAAAATTATGATTCTCTTTTTTTGAAATACAGTAAAGAAGCGTTTGAGTTCCGGGAACTTGTGTTCAATGAAATGAGAAATGTTATGATCTCATATTATTGTTCTGAATGCGGTATGTCAAAATTTGAAAAATTATATTTTTCAGCACTATTTGAGAGTATATCAAAGGATTTTATGAATTTTGACAAAAGTGACAGGAAACACAAAATGAAAAATATCAAACGCTTTATTAACAATAAAAACATAAGAAAGTATATTTGCGAAAAGAAAAAAGATAAAGCTAATGTAATGGAAAGAATTGCGGTTGTAGGGCTTTACATCTTGATAAAATTTAAAGCTAAGTATATGTTCTATTTTATTTTAAAACTATATTATTATAAAAGAAGGAATAAGTAAAAATGAAGACTGCAACTTTAACATTTCACAGAGCGCTTAATTACGGCGCTGTATTACAAGCGTATGCTTTACAAAAAGCAATTGAAGATTTGGGGCATGATAATACAATTATTGATTATAGATGCAAGGCTATTGAGAATTTTTACAAGCCTGTTAGATTCTATAAGTTCAGAAACCCAATTGCTTATCTTAAATATAGAAAAAACTATAAAAAAAATTCAGAGAAAAGAAAAAAGTTTGAAGAATTTATTATGTCATATCTCAAAATTACTCCAAAACCATATAAAACCCAAAATTCTCTTTTAGAGTTAAATAATTTATATGATAAGTTCATTTGCGGCAGTGATCAAGTTTGGAATCATAATATCACAAAGAATGATTTCAGTTATTTACTTGAATTTGTCTATGATATGAAAAAAAAGTATTCGTATGCGGCTAGTTTCGGTTTTGAAGAAGTTAAAAGCGAATTATTGTTGGATTATAGAAATTTATTGAATGAATTTAACATGATTTCTGTCAGAGAACGTAAAGGTCAAAATATTGTAAAAAAGTTAATTACAGCGGATTGTCCTGTAGTTTTAGATCCAACCTTGCTTCTAAGTAATACTGAATGGAAAAAGGTTGCAGGTTGTGATTTAAAGTTTAAAAACTATATATTGTTATATATTCTTATGGAAACTGAAACAATATTCAGCTTTGTAAATTACCTTTCAAAAGCAATTGGACTTCAGATTATATACATTAACATGAGTGAAGAAAAACCTGGGATGATTAATCTGAGAAACATTGGGCCCACTGAATGGCTCAGCCTCATAATGAACGCGGACTACATAGTAACAAATTCTTATCATGGAACAATATTTTCGCTTAATTTAAACAAGAACTTTTTTGTAGAGTTATTACCCTCATATATTGGTGTGAATGAAAGGTTTGAAACTATTTTTGATACCTTCTGCTTGCATGACCGACAGATTATTGAAGGACAAAATGAAAATATCTTTAAGCCGATTGATTACAGTCGGATTAACAACATTATTGAACAGGAGCGTGAAATGTCTATGACATTTTTAAGAAGAATAGTTGATGATAAAAATGAGTAGAACAAAAAAGTTTGTAATTAACACTGGCTCAACTGCTTTATTGCAAATCATAACCTTAATTTCTGGTTTTATTACACCTCAGATAATGTTACGGTTTTATGGTTCTGAAATTAACGGGCTAATTTCTTCAATCAGCCAATTTATTCAATATTTTAATTTAGTTGAAGCGGGGCTTGCCAGCGCAGCTATATACGCTTTATATAAACCTCTGGCAGATAATGATTATAAAGGTGTAAACTCTATTGTTGCGGCGTCAAAAAGATTTTATATTATTTCAGGACATATCTTCACAGCTTTATCAATAGGTTTAGCTCTTATATATCCTTTGTTCGTCAAGACGAAGGCTCTTTCTACAACAGATGTTGGTATTTTAGTCTTATTGCTGAGTTGCTCAGGTGTGTTGGAGTTTTATACATTGTCAAAATACAGGGTGTTATTGACAGCAGATCAGAGATTGTATGTAATATCGCTGACTTCTATATTCTCTGTCGTAATAAGCACTCTTGTTGTTGTAATTCTAGGCAACATGCATATTAATATTGTTGTTTTGAGAGCTGTGGCTCTTTTATCTGTGTTTGTCCGTTCAATTATTTTATTTTTATATGTTAGACTAAAATATAAATATCTAGATTATAAAGAATGCGCGGATTATAAAGCATTGGATAACCGATGGAATGCTTTTTATCTGCAGATTGTAAGCGCGGTTCAGGTGGGAGCGCCAGTCATAATATTGACATTTTTTACTAATTTGAATATTGTAAGCGTCTATAGTGTTTATTATATGATTATAGGCGGTATTAACGGTGTGTTAGGGATTTTTTTGAGCGGTTCATCCGCTACGTTTGGAGAAATAATCGTAAAAAAAGAGCAGGATATTCTTCAAAAAAGTATACAGGAATTCGAAATTTTGTATTATGGATTAATAGCTGTTTTATATTCAGTGACTTTAGTTACTCTAATGCCATTTATTAAAATTTATACCAAAGGCATAACTGATATTAATTACAACCTGCCTTTAATAGGGTTTTTATTCGTGCTTAACGGGTTAATGTACAATGTCAAAACTCCACAGGGAATGCTTGTTATTGCAGCTGGTATGTATAGGGAAACAAGAAAACAATCAACTATACAAGCGTTAATTATAATTATTGCAGGTCTTGTTTTAACACCAGTTTGTGGTTTAGCTGGAGCATTGGTTGCATCTATAATGTCTAATTTATACCGGGTAATTGATTTGGTAATTTTTATTCCGCGAAATGTAACGAAATTGCCGATTTCATGTTCAGTTTTCAGAATTATCAGAATATTTATAACAGTGTTTTTAATCTGTATGCCATTTGCTTTTATAAGATTTGAAATAAGAAACTATATATCATGGTTCTTCTTTGCAATAGTTGTTTTTATATATTCTTTAATTGTAGTCGGCGTTATGGGGGTTTGTTTTGATAGAAAAGAGATAAAGAGAGTAATACTTAGGTTAAAGCTTCTGTTAAATGTAAGAAGAACAATTGATAAGTCGTTGTAAAATTAGACCGAAGCGCAAAACTTATCTCTTGATCGCAAAATAAGGGCGTTTCAAAATATACCTTGTTCAAATTTAGTGTAATTCATATAGAAGGTTGATATTATTAGCGAGAGGGTATATAAATGAAGAAAATTATTTCATGGGTGGCTGTATTATTTTGGATGGTATTGATTTTTAATTTGTCCTCTCAGGCAGCGGAGAAGTCCAATCAGTTAAGTACAGGGATAACAAAAACAGTATTTGATACAGTAAAGAAAGTCTGTCCAAATATTAACTTTGATATAGACAGTCTAAATCAGATAATACGAAAGGACGCTCACTTTTTTGCATATCTTGTACTTGGCTTACTTGTATTGAATGCCTTAAGAAGAAGTGGATTATATGGATATAAGTGTATATTGATTGCGTTATTAATTTGTGTTCTGTATGCTATTTCAGATGAAGTACACCAGTTATATGTACCAGGCAGAGGGCCGTCGGTAAAGGATGTTTTAATAGATAGTTCAGGTTCTCTTATAGGAACAGGTTTTTACATAAGT
>JAUZPS010000377.1 GCA_030705945.1 Bacillota bacterium | reverse complement strand
GTATATTGACAATGAACAGTCCTGGTCAACCAATGTAGTGAAAATAAACCTTAACGCTGCCCTTGCATGGGTTACGTATTATATTGACGCCTATGGTTTTGGCCCGGAGGATATAAACAGAGACGGCGCGGTAAATATGATTGATGTTATAACTCTTGCTAAGGCCTTTGGCTCTAACCAATCAGGATTGAATTTTGACTTAAGATGCGACTTGAATGGGGATAAATGTATTAACATGATAGATGTGATAAAGATTGCATGTAAATTTAATTCAACATATGCTTCAAGCTGATAGAGCGAATATGTATAAATTATGATGCCGCGTGTGTTAGGTAGTATCATAAAAATAACTGGTCAACTGATCGCTTCAAAAACTTGATATAATGGGTTTTCGTCGTATAAACTTGAACAAGGAATTTTTTGAAACGCCCTTACATAATGGATATATACGAGACTCTGAGCTAAATGTGAAAATCTAAAAAAGCTTGGGATATTTGATGAAAAACAAACTTTAAAATATAGGGGGAATTTTTATGAAAATATTTAAAAAGATAATAACATCAGCCTTGACTTGTATTCTTTTGTTTCAGACAATGATAGCAACCGATATTGCAGGGCAGTTAAAGGCTTATGCTGAAACCGCGCCATCAGATATGCCGCCTGTATATCGCATAATCGGCAATATTAAAACAGATATTGATTGTAACTTAGTAGAAATGGAATTGGTTAATGCCGGTTTTACAATCAGCGGAGCAGCTTCTAGCGCCTCGACTGATCAAAACGGCGATTTTACCTTGGGATTCGATACAACTATTACAATTCAAAAACCAGGCTTTTTAAAAAGAACATTAGGGGGTATAACATTTCAGAATTTTACCGCGCTCCTTAAGGATATACCAATGTGGGCAGGAGATATTAACGGAGATGGTTGCGTCAATATGTCTGACTGTATTTTATTAGCTGCTCGGTTTAACAGCATAAAAGGCGATAGCTTATATATGGCTGATTCAGACTTTAACAAGGACGATAGCATCAATATGCTAGATGTATTATGTATAGCCAGACATTTTAATGCAAATTCTGAAAGTTATCCCCCATATATACAGGTAAGCCCAACACCTATACCCACAACTCCTATACCCACAACAAATACTCCTTCGCCAACATTTACACAATCACCCACACCAACATCAATAATATCGCCAACTCCAACACCAGACACGTCAAGTCTTGAAATTGAAAGAAAGTTTTTGGTTGACAAAAGTAAAATACCGTTTGACCTTTCAACACTGGATAAATACGAGCTTACACAAGCCTATATAAGTTTTTCACCAGAAATAAGGATCCGCTGCGCAGATGATTGGATGTACTTCCTTACTGTAAAAGCATACGTTACTGATGATTTAATGACGAGGGAAGAACGAGAATTTTATATTACTGAACAAGAATATAATACTCTTATGAAAAAAACTGAAGGTAATATAATATATAAGACTAGATATCAGGGTCTGGAGAAAAGCGGAATAATGTTTGCAATTGATATATTTAAGGGAAATTTAGCGGGACTTGCATATTATGAAGTCGAATTTCCAAGCATTGAAGCGGCAAACAAATATACACCACCCGATTGGGTAGGTAAGGATGTAACCAACGATAAAAAGTATAAAAACGGCAGCCTTGCGCAATATGGTATACCACAATAAGCTGTTTTTATGCTCTTGATTATGGGCTTAGGCAGTATCAAAAAAACTTAGCAACTGGTCGTTTTAAAAACTTGATATAATGAGTTTTCATCATACAAAACTTGAACAAGGAATTTTTTGAAACGCCCTTATTAAAATATAACTTCCGATAAATTTTTGTTCAGGCTCATTGATAGTCGCGAACAACAAAGAATCGGAAGTTATACTTTAATTACTTTAATTCAGTAAATATCTATTTATTAATCTATTAATATCCTTTTGTGATCTTTCTAGCAAAGGTTGTTAATGAGTCGCCATTTACGATTACAGCTCTTGGGAGAGCGTACTTATTTGTTGAACTATTACACAATCCGCCATTTACTGTAAAACCCATCTTAATGCCTGAATTTTGTTGAGCAGTGATTGTATTCTGATCATAAGGACCATAGGGGTAAGCTAATACACTTGGTGTAATACCTGTATATGAGTTTATTGCGGTTTTGTTATTTTGAATTTCCGAATATTGTTTACTATAACTTTGTCCTTTCAAACTAATATGAGAAACTGTGTGACATTGAATATCATATCCCTTGCCCGAAAATGATTTAAGCTGAGCTGATGTTAAATGTCCAGAGGTATTGACCCAACTGCTGACAACAAATTGCGTTGCTTTCATTCCATATTGTGATAAGGCAGGCACAACATTTGAAGCGAAATCTGATGTGCAATCATCAAATGTTAACAATATCGGTTTACTTGGCGCAGCAGCTTTATTATTCATAATTTGAATGAATTGGTTCATTGATAAAGTAGTATAACCATTCTTTTTTAGATAAGCTAATTGATTTTTAAACTCAGACAGACTAAATTGATATGTTCCTGATGGATTATTAGTTACAACGTGATAACATAGGACAGGTACATTTACGCTTGTAGCTGCATTTGCATTAATCGGACCGACTGATACAACCATACAAACCATTGAAATAAGAATTACTGCGGTAACGAAATACTTTTTGCAAATTTTTAAAGTTTTACTCATAATTTAACCTCCAAGTTATTTAAAATTTTTAAGAATGAACTAATGCACCATATATTATATAATTAAGATATTATATACACAATACAAAAATATATTTTTATAGCAATACATGTATTTCAATAAGAAAGCTAGACAGCTGTTTATAAAATAAAAGCTTACTCATACAGCCTGCGCGCTATCTCGCGCGCGCAATCATAAAACTGACCGACTGTTTGCTTTCCATCCTCGGATTCGATTTGCAGAGTTTCATTGCCTGTATGGGGATTTTTGATTGTTGGTCCGATTGACACGCAATCCAGCTTAACCTGTTTTTCGGCCATGAAACGACTTGCTAATGTACCGCATTCCAATCCTGCATGTATAACAGTTGTTTTCATCTCCTCATTATATTGTTCAAAATAAACATCTTTAGCTATATTAAATACATGGGAAGCATTATCAGGCTGCCATGAAACATAAGAATTAATTCCCGTTATCACATTAAAATTAAATATTTTTCCTATGTTTGATTGCGCCTCACTTAGAGCAGACAGAGCGCTATCGTTAGAACTGCGGTTTGAAGAAGCAATTGCGACGCATTCAGTTTGAGTTTCTATTTTTGTTTCAGTTTTAGTTTCAAGATCAGTTTTAATCTCTGTTTCAATTATTGTTTTTATTTCAACATTATAAAGATTCGAGGATGTCTCAACAACATCAGGAACTTCAGGAATCATTGAGATTACGCCGGAAGGAATCTGTGAGATTATGCATAGGATAGCGTCTGTTGATTTGTCATCTAAAGGTTTTGCATCAACATTTATCTCGATGGCGTCGCATGTAAACCCGCTTTCTATCGGCTGATATTGCTGTTTCAACGCTTCACAATATTTTTTAAAATCTGTTATAAAAGAATCTGCCTGGTCCTTAGGCACAGCCACCATTGCCTTTGCTCCGGTAGGAATGGCATTGGCTTTGATTATATCTGTACGTTCAAAATCATATAAATACATATCATAACTGCTTATGCTGCCGGTGACATCCAGATTGTTAATTCGCTTGTTCAAACGTGTCAGAACTTGGTTCAACGCTTTGATGGCGTTCAAGTGTCCTTTGTTTATATCAACACCTGAATGCCCTCCTCTCAAACCGGATATGTATGCTTTAATGCTTGTATATCCAGCTGGCAGGTCAAAACGGGTAATTGCGCTAGTATAATCAGTTTCAGCTCCACCAGCGCTTCCGTATATTATTACTTTCAGATCTTCAGCATCCAGGTTTAACAATGTTTCACCTTCAAGGTTATTTAAATCACAATTTTGCGCGCCGCCCATATCGGTCTCTTCCTGCACTGTAAAGAGGCATTCAATTGGCAAATCCTTAAGGCTTTCATCTTTCAGTATGGCTAAAGCAGTCGCGACACCTATACCGTCGTCTGCTCCTAGCGTAGAATCCCTGCCCGTTTGGTCCTTAGCTTTTATCCATTTACCGTCTTTATAGGCTTCGTTAGTGATAATATTTAAAGGAAATTGCATATCTACAGGATTGTACACCATATCAAGGTGCGCTTGTAGGATAACCGGCTTTTTCTGCGCATATTCTCCCGAGCCCGGACGGCGTAATACAATCACCCGTTCCCCTGGTTCGGTGGCAGCCTCTTTATAAAACACCACTTCAACTCCCGGTATCATCTTCGCCTGCTCAACTACATATTTCCTGACCGGGTCTTCATTACCGCTAACGCCTTTTTGGTTTGCAGATGGATGAGGATTTTGGGTTATACCCACAAAGTAATCATTGACCGATTTAGGTTCGAAAGATGTGTCTGTATTACTCATAATTTTGATTCCCCCAATTCATTTTATATATATTTTATAAGGGAGTTTCAAAAAATTCCTTGTTCAAGTTTTGTATGATGAAAACCTATTATATCAAGTTTTTGAAACTCCCAGTTGACCAGTTTATTTTTTGATACTACCTAACTCTGTTTTTGACAGAGATCAATTCAATGACAAATATAAAAGAAAATTTTTTAACTGCAAAATTCTTTTCACAAAATCATTTCTTTGCCTAATAAATTTGATAGATCGAGGATACCTTGAATTGAAATTTCTCTTTAGAAACAAACACATTATATACAACTATCATCATTTATGACAATATATGTTATTTTACAGTAAGTATAATGAACTTAGCCGTATATGTCAATAATTTTTTCCGCAATTTATATAGTAGAATTTTTATTAATATTCATAAGATTCTGTTTTACTTTAGATTGGTATCAAAAGTACACCATTAAATGACGATATTAAATGCAAATATTTAAACGTTTTTTAAACCACCTTAATTATTTAATAAACAATTGTTTAATGAAGACTTATTAAGGAGACATGATATGGAAAAACAGAT
>JAUZPS010000376.1 GCA_030705945.1 Bacillota bacterium | reverse complement strand
TGGAGTCGCTGTTTTCTTGGGATTAACAGCCTATGATGTCCAGAAGATCAAAAAGTATTACGGAGCTTTTGCGGGTACGCCTAAAGAAGATAACATTGCAATTTTTGGAGCTTTGAATTTATATCTGGACTTTATAAACCTGTTCCTCTTCATTTTGAGAATTTTAGGACGTAGAAGATAATTATAATCTTAGTAAAGGTGTTGCGAAAAGTTCAGCTTTGATAGTAAAATGTAGACGTATTAGGGCGTTTCAAAAAATTCCTTGTTCAAGTTTATACGACGAAAAACCATTATATCAAGTTTTTGAAACGACCAGTTGCTAGATACTACCTTAACTGCATTTTTAATGTAAAATCTTTTTCACAACTTATATAGCAGCATAACTGTAAAGCACTTTGGACTTTTGTCTATCTGTCAGATTAATTGATGGCTTAAAAGAACATTAATTAACAGATGGTTACAATGTTTAAAGTGTTTTATTTATTGTGAGAAGATGAACTTTAGGAAATGGCATTAGTTTGCGATTAGACTTTTTTCGACAAGTTTCTTAGAAATATCTTTATCTCAAAATATATTTTTCTGTTTGCTTTATATTTTTTTACATTAACTTTTTAATGACACAAAACGTATACCTTGATTTATATAGTATAAAAAAGTAAATAACAAATAAAATTAGAAATTAAAATTATATTATTTTTTGCCGAATTATAGTATAATTAAGAAAAATATAAGTAAGAAACAAATTTGAAATAAATAAATTAGGAAGATATAAATTAAATTAGAAAATAATTTTACATTATATAACGGCTAAAGAAAGCATTTGTGCTATCGAAACTGAACTTTTCGCAACTTATGAATCAATGTATATGTTTTGCAATATTGTAAGATGTTTATTGTAAGAAAGTTAGCGTCTAAGTAAAAGTGATTTTAGATGACGGGTGAAAATGGAAATAATCCTTCTAAGAGGAGTGAATATTAATGAGTTCAAAAAATAAGGTTAACATCAGAATAGCCGGTAAAGATTATACTTTGGTAGGCGTGGAGTCTGAAGAGTATATTCAAAGAGTTGGTTTGTATATAGATAAGAAAATAAATGAGATCATGAAACAAAATGCCAGGCTAAGCACATCTATGGCTGCTGTTCTGACTGCAATAAATGTGGCGGATGATTATTTTAAAGCATTTGAGGCAGAAAAAAACCTTGAAAAAGAGTTAGAGGATGTAAAGGCTGAGTTAGAGAAATTAAAAGAAACTAATAAATTTTTGTCAAATGAAAACTCGGTATGCACAAGTAAAAATACAAACCTGCGGCTTGAACTTGCAAAAAGAGAAGCGGAGTTGGGAGAGGTCAGAAATTCTCTTGATAAGGTGAGGCACAAATAAGGAAATATTGCCCATCTATATTAAATTCTATTTATTTTTACATTAATCTATATTAAAATCATTATTAACCATACAATTTCGCAGAGCAAAATAATGAATGGTTTTAACGGTATTTTGCGATAGATAAGGGCGTTTCAAAAAATTCCTTGTTCAAGTTTATATGGCTAAAACCCATTATATCAAGTTTTTGAAACGACCAGTTGCTAAGTTTTTTTGATTTTAATCTGAGCTTAAAATACTTTAGAGGGCGGTGGTTTAATGAACGGATATATAAAGTTATCGGATTTGGCCTTGCTACTAATAGCAGGCGCGGTTGTTGCTCTTTCTATTTATTTAATTTTGTTTGTCAAAAATTTAACTGATTGCGTTAGAGTATTTAGAAATGTTCTTAAAGACAATAAAACAAATATAGATGATAGCCTTAAAAATATGCCGGCTATAACACAAAATATTTCCGAAATATCTGATACCGCAAATAAGGAGTTAAAAGCCGTAGAATCGGCTGTTTATAGTTTTGAGACCGTTGCCCAAGAAACTGCAGCGGCATTTACTACAATTAAAAAAGATGTCGGTAAAATAGGAAGTTTTCTTGATATTATTAAATTCGTAAAAAGGTTATTACTCAAAGGAAAAGGGTGATAATCAAATGAAAATGATATTTATTTTCATAGACGGTTTTGGAATTGGAGAAGACGACAGTTCAAAAAACCCGCTAAAATCAGAAAAAGCGCGTAATATACAATACATTTTAAACAATTTCAGCGTCATTCCAACTGATGCTTGCTTGGGAGTTTCAGGACTTCCACAGAGCGCTACAGGCCAGACAGCAATTTTTACAGGCGAAAATGCTTCAAAGGTCTTAGGAAGGCATTTAAGCGGCCAGCCTACAGTGACATTGAAGAAAATGATCAGTAGATCCAATATTTTTTCCGAACTCAAAAAAAGAGGACTCAATGTGACTAATTCCAATGTTTACAGGGAAGAATACCTTAAGATGATGCATGATCCGAAAGATCGACTGCATAGACCTTCTGTCACATCGGTTATGACATATTCAAGCGGCGCGCAGTTCAGGACGACTGAAGATTATAATAAGGGAAACGGAATATATCATGATATAAGCGGAGATATATTAATTAAAAGCGGATATGATGTAGAACTGCTGACTCCGGAGCAAGCAGCAGACAGGTTGTATAATATCAGCAGACATTATGATTTTACGCTATATGAGCATTTTATGACAGACTTGATCGGGCATTCAGCTGATATTAAAGAAGCTGAGTCTGTAGTAGAAAAGTTGGATGCTTTTCTTGGTTCGTTGCTCAAATTGCTTAATATTGAGGAAGATGTTCTGATAATTACAAGCGATCATGGTAATATTGAAGATATGTCAGTGAAGACACATACTTATAACAATGTTCCAACCATAATAATTGGCAAAATTCCTGAGGGAATTAAAACTCAATTGAAATCTCTTACAGATATAATGCCTTTTATATTGGAAATTTTTGATTTAAACAAAGAGTATATTGATTAAGGGCGCTTCAAAAAATTCCTTGTTCAAGTTTTGTATGATGAAAACTCATTATATCAAGTTTTTGAAACGACCAGTAGCTAAGTTTTTTTGATACTACTTTAAAGAAGAAAAAGAAAATGTGAATTGCCCTAATCGGATTTTGGTTTATGAGGTTTTAAATGGATAATGATATTGAATTGCTGGCGCCCGCCGGGGACTGGGATGCTTTCTTAGGAGCGGTTGAGAACGGCGCTGATGCTGTTTATCTTGGAAGTAAACAATTTAATGCCAGGCAAAATGCCGGTAATTTTGACAGGGAGCTTCTTTCAGAAGCTCTTAAATATGCCCGGGTAAGAGGAGTAAAGGTATATCTTGCGTTAAATACGCTTATTTTGGACAATGAACTGCAGGCTGCTTTGAAGGCGGCTGAAGAAGCTTATATTCTTGGTATAGATGGATTTATAGTTCAGGATATGGGATTTGCAAAGCTGTTAAGAAAGTGTATACCGGATGCCCCTCTTCACGCAAGCACACAGATGACAGTCTATAATGTCGAAGGCTTAAAAGTTCTAGAAGAGCTCGGCTTTAAAAGGGCAGTTCTGGCAAGGGAACTTTCTCTTCAAGAGATAAAGAACATATCGGAAAATACAACCCTTGAAACGGAAATCTTTATTCATGGCGCTCTGTGCGTATCCTATTCGGGTCAATGTCTTATGAGCAGTATCATAGGAGGCCGAAGCGGAAATAGAGGGAAATGCGCTCAGCCTTGCAGACTCCCATATGAATTAACATGTGGAGAATCAAAAAAGCTTTCGAATGGAACAAAAGGATATCTTTTAAGCCCAAAAGATTTAAATGGTGTAAGTCTGCTCAATGATATTGTTGAAACAGGCGTAAAATCATTGAAGATAGAAGGCAGGATGAAGCAGCCTGAATATGTCGCTACAGTAGTAAGAGTCTATAGAAAATATCTTGACTTAGCTGCCGGAAAAACAAACAACAAAGTTTCCTCACAGGAAATAAGCGAGGATACAAAGGAGCTCATGCAGGTATTTAACAGAGGCGGATTTTCCACCGGATATCTCAAGGGTAAATCAGGCAAGGACATGATGTGCTATGAAAAGCCTAAAAATTGGGGAATTTATATAGGGACAATCCTTGACTTCAATAAATCGACAAACCTTTTAAAGGCTAAGCTTGAAGATGGCTTGTCAATAGGTGATGGGATTGAAGTATGGAATGGAGAGGAATCAAGTCCCGGAACAGTTGTTACATATATCAAAACAGAAAACAGTAAGATAAACTTTGCGGAAAAAGGCGATATAGCGGTAATAGGCGATATTAAAGGCAAGATTTTTAAAGGCTGTAAAATCTATAAGACTTCAAGCAAAAGCCTCAATATGAGAGCGAGAGAAACATTTAGCGGAAAAACTTTTAACCGGAAGTTAAATATAAAGGGCAAAGTAACAATAAAAAAAGGGTGTCCTGTAAGCTTTAAAGTCTCAGATTCTGTCTTTGAAGCGCTGAGTACAGGAAATATTCCGCAGGCAGCGATTAATAAACCAATAACGAAGGAAAGAGTCCTTGAACAAGCAGAGAAGACGGGGAATACGCCTTTTGTATTTACTGATATAGAGGTTGAATTGGATTTAGGTCTGGTTGTTCCTATAAGCGAAATCAATAATCTGAGGCGCGAAGCATTAGAAAAGCTTCACAACATGAGGTCAATGGGCCATATTGAATTAAGGTCGAAAATAAAAAGTGAAAAATTAGAAGATTTGTTTAATTTCCCGGGAAATGGTCGAAAAGATAAAAAGAATGTTAAACTATCCTTATATTTTTATGAATGGAAGGATTTCTACAGCGCCGATTTATTGCTGAATGCTGGAGCTATTTATATACCATTTAAAGAATTTTTGAAAGAAAAAAATGTAGAGATATTTAAGAAATACAGGGAAATGGGTTGTATTATTTATGCGGCGTTTCCTGCCATAACGAGGGGAAACTATGATAAATTAATTAAATCAAATATTGCCCGTATCATAGATTCAGGTTGTATCGATGGCGTTTTATTAGGGAACATAGGGCATATTGAATTTGTTAAGGATTTTTCAGGGATTAAGTTAAGATGTGATCACAGTTTTAATATATTAAACAGCTTAACATTGAGTCAATTAAGAGATGTGGGCGTATTGGGAGCGACGCTTTCTCCGGAGCTCAACCTTAAG
>JAUZPS010000375.1 GCA_030705945.1 Bacillota bacterium | reverse complement strand
GATTGGTGGATATTCATATTAGAAACTCGTTTATATGACAATTGCTTTCTTTTGCTAATGCAGTTAGAACTGGAGTAAATGATGGCTTATCTTTTACTCCACTTATAAATCAGCTTCGGATGGTCTTAGTGTATTAATACCGAATGTAAATAAAACAGCGGCAAATAACAGCATTATTATTAGATTTTGGCCTATATCTGCAAAACTTTGGCCATTTGCTAGCTTCTCATATGCCTGTGTTGCCCATTTCTGGGGAAATAAGTTGGCAATTTTATCTAAATTTTCACCCATCAAACTGGAACTGAAATATGATCCTCCAAAAAAACATGTGAATATAGCTATTAACGCGTTTGCAAAAGAATAAACCTTACTGTCTTTAATAAAACCTACCAGACCTATACTTATCCCTATAGAAGTAATAAGAAATGTAACCAGTATTGTAAATACATACATTACAGGTACTTTCCAATCGAAGTTGAATATAATCTTTGATACCAGCAGAAAAAACACAATCTGAACAGTGCCCAATACAAGGTTTGTTATAAATGCGCCAATATATATTTCCGCCTCTTTTACAGGCGCACAAAAATAACGTATATAAGTTTTATCCTTTTTATCCTCCAATAGCAGTTCCGTACATGTTCCGGAAAAAAGTAAAATAAAAAGCAGAAAAAAACCAAGAGATGTCTTTTGGGCAACTATATTGCTTTGGACATTTATTATGTGAGATGGAGTTTTAATATTAAGGATTTTCCTTACATAGCCGTCAATCAGCAACCTTAGAAAAATTACATTTGCATTCTGGATAAGACAGACTACTTTAAAAGGCTCTTTATCTGGTGATTTATTTTTACCGAATTTATCAGGTATAACAATCCCTATATTTATTTCTTTATTGATAATTTTATCATTCATTTCCTTTTCATTAATAAACTTTACTTCGAACTTGCCAGTCTCTTCTATTTGCTTTACAAGGGGATGTGATTTATCAATCTTATCAGTTATACCTACCTTGTCTATACTGTAGTTTGTACTTATGTTTACAGCAATCACTCCTGTAAAAAGAGGTAATATAAGCATCAAAGCCAAGGCCTGATATTCTCTTAATATTCTCCTTGCAAAATTTGCTGCTATTTTTATACTATTCAAATCTATCTATCCCCCTTTCGGGTTATCATAATGTAAATTGCCATAAAAATAATTCCAGTCAATAAAATATTTATTAAGTTTATTGAAACCGAGCCTAAAGGTTTGCCTTCAATAACGGAAATATATGCATCAAATGCCCATCTTATCAATGTATACCTGCTTATTTTATTAAATACAGCACCTGCGAAAAGCCCGCCGCTTAAAAATATAAATGCTACAACAGTAAAGGTAGCTATGCTGGCAACAATCTTTGTTTGCTTAAAAATGTTTGATATGAGCATGGCAAAGGTCACACATACAAAGGAAAGGGATACAGTTATAATAAATATATTAAAATACGCGCCGCCCCAGTCAAAACCATACAGAACTGATATAAGAAACATAAACAAAGCTGATATAATAATCATAAGTGTTATATACCCAGAAAAAATACCGATATTTATCTGAAATATACTTAAAGGTGATACAAGTATTCTATCATATGTCTTATTTTCCCATTCCGAAGTTATGTAAGCAGCTACAATAATTGATGATAATGCTAAAAGCTGAGTTAGTATAAATGCGCCATAAAAAATAACAATATTTGTATTGTTATTTTTATTAATAATTTCAATTGTTGCAAAAGTATTTTTTGTAATAGTTGACTCGCCTACAAAATTGTTAAATACATTTATCGATATAACAAACTGCAAGAAATGAACTATCAATAAAGGTGGAATTATATATGGATTTTTTATAAAAGATTTTATTTCTTTTAATGCTATGTAGTAAAACCTCACTTAATTGCACCTCTAATCCCTTAGATTTCTTCCTGTTAGTTTGAGAAATACATTTTCCAGTGAAGGTGTGTTTAGATTGATATTTATAATTTTTTTGTCTTGTCTAAGGATTATTTCAATTATATCCTGCAAAATACCATGTGAATTGCTGGTAACAATTTGCAGTTGGTTTCCATGTAATACGGCGCTACTTACTTCATCAAGACTGCTTAATTCATCCAACCTGAAATCACTAGTATTATCAAGCTCCATGGCTACTATTTCTTCAGAATCAATAAGATTTTTTAGCTCATTCTTATTCCCAATCGCAATAATCCTTCCAAAGTCAACTATACCTATCCGGGTGCATAAGCTCTCTACTTCTTCCATATAATGACTTGTATAAATTACTGTTGTACCCGACTTTCCCAGTTCTTTAACAGAAGATAAAATATGATTTCTTGATTGAGCATCTATCCCGACAGTTGGCTCATCCATAATAAGGATTTGTGGTTTATGTACTATTGAGCATGCAATATTGAGTCTTCTTTTCATACCACCTGAAAACTTTTTTGGCCGTTCATTTTGTTTTTCATAGAGGCCTGAAAATTCTAAAGCTTCGCTAGCCATTTCTTTAAGATTTTTACCATATAACCCATAAAGGCTTCCGAAAAATTCTATATTTTCTCTTGCAGACATATTTTCATATATGGCAACATCCTGGGGTACAAGTCCTATGTTTCTCTTGATTTCTTTATGGTTTTGGACAATATCTATGCCATTTATAAATATTTCACCCCTATCAGGTTTTAATAACCCAACGAGCATTTTGATTGTTGTACTTTTTCCAGCACAGTTTGGGCCAACCAGACCGAATGTTTCGCCTTTTTCTATAGACAGACATAAGTTATCTACTGCCAATATGCTGCCATATCGCTTAACCAGATTGTTTACTTTAACAATAGGCAATTAATCCACTCCCCTGTTTATTATAAATAGCGCTATGTATATATGTGTATTGTTATATAACTTTATCATATAATAGGCATTTTTTGAGTGACTTAAGTCACAAGATGTTAGTAGTTATAAATTCTATCCTCCACAATTATTTAGATAGTATATTGCAATCTGAGTCCTATCTCTTAGCCCTAATTTGTTAAAAATTTCGGTTATTTTGTTTTTAACCGTCCCTTCTGCAAGATATAGCTCTTCTGATATTTCCTTATTGGTATGTCCTTTTGCTATGAACTTCATTATATTAAGTTCTATGTTGGACAGCCCAAGAGAATCCAGTACTATCTTCTTCTCCTTCTTTAATAAACCTGGTATCTTCAACGCAATATTGGAATGCATTAAAAGGTTACCACCTTGTACCACCTTCACAGCCTCAATAATCTTGTCAGGAGACGAATTTTTCAGCATATATCCCATCGCGCCATTCTTCAATGCTTCATAGATATATTCATCATCATCAAAGGTTGTCAAAACTATAACCTTTATACTACTACGCAACTCAAGTATCTTTTTTGTTGCAATAATACCATTACAGACAGGCATTTGAATATCCATTAGAATAACATCAATGTCTTGCCCCTGTAATATAGCCTTATAGGCTACATCACCGTTCTTGCATAATCCTTTAACATTAATATCGCAATCAAGATCCATGATGAGTTTTAAGCTACTCAATATAATATCATCATCATCAACTATCAAAATGTTTATAGGCATATTTATACCACCTGCTTCATAATTATTGGAATAACTGTTTTAATTATTAATCCATTCCCATTATAAATCTCAATTTTACCTCCGATTACTCTCACCCTTTCATCCATACCTGATATACCCATTCCTGCATGAATTTGATCGCAACCTACTCCATTATCTCTGACACTTAAGACAATTTTATCATCATTGTACTCCAGAATTACATCTATTGCGCTGGCTTTACCATGTCTTACTGAATTCGTTAGCGCTTCTTGAATATTTCTGTAAATTACCATTTCAATAGATGGGTTAAGCTTGTACCTCATACCCCTGATTTGGTAATTTATTTTTACGCATGTTGCCTTTTCAAAGCTTGAAATCATTTGCTTTATTGATAACATCCTATCCTTAATTTTCGTAGGTTTTAAGCCTTTTACCGTCTGTCTTAATGTCTCTGAGCACTGTTTAAGATTGTCCCTCACCAAGTGTAAAAGCTCTTTGCTCTTTTTTTCATCAACCTCACCAACCCGTATACATGCTTCCAATTGCATTAGTATACCCGTAAGCTTATGACCTATTGAATCATGTATTTCTCTTGATATTCTATTTCTTTCTTCCAATTGCGAAACTTTTTCTACCATTTTCGCAAAGTTTTCAATCCTCTTTTTTGTTTCCTCAAGCTCATAGCTGTAATTTCTATTCTCATCATAAAGATACTCTATCTTTTTAATGCTATCTCTCAGCCTCTTTATATGCTTGGCAAACACATAGGTCAGAAAGAATATTATAATACTTAGCATTATGGAATCAGCACTTTTATTTTTTAGAAAATATATAAGAAAACCTGATATTATTACACATAGTGGATAAGCTTCAAAACCAAGAAAGATCAAACTGTCAATTAGTGTAATATAGATAAGCAAGTATGAAAAGCCACCAAATTGATTATGAATATAAAATGTCAACCCAATATTTATGAAAATGGTTACTAAAAAAGCAATATTGTTCAAATTGAAAGTATGTCTTACCTGGCTTACAAATACAAACAATAAAATAATTAATATGAATGACTTAAAATTTGAATCGTCTATAGTGAAGGAACCATTTATAAAAACAATTATGATAAATAGAAAGTGAATTATACGTTCAGTTTTATAGCTAGTATTCACCATATTGTTACACCCTTATGTTTTCATTAAACATTCCCTTTAGTACAATTTGTATATCCAAAAATTAGTATTATATGAATATAATACTATACTTATGAATACTTCCACAATACTCATATATTAAAAATATTATCACGTATCATCTTAAAAATTATATTCATCAACTGTCTCAGGATACACTTGATACTTCGCTTTTTCGTTTTTCCTTCAGACAGTACACGGCAGTTGGGCATTTTATGGTAGCAGTCTAATCAGTATAAGTATACCAGAAGGTGTAGCGACATTTGGTAGGGAGGCATTTGCTAGATGCATGAGGTAAGTTATTGAGACAGGCATTAAAAATGCTAAATAAAAAAAGGCTGGAATAATTCCAATCTTTTTTTATTTTTTATATATTTATT
>JAUZPS010000374.1 GCA_030705945.1 Bacillota bacterium | reverse complement strand
CATTTGACGGAGCAAAATAACGAACGCTTTAACGTTATTTTGTGATAGGCAAATGTAAGATTAATTGCTTTTTATATATAAGTTACGAAAAAGATTTTACATTAAAATGCAGTTAATGCGTCTGCATTTTTCTATCAAAAATGAACTTTTCGTAACTTATGAAGCAAGGTATATATTTTGCAATATAAAAAATAGATGTAAAATGTTTATTGCAAAATATATATATAAAAAAATTTGAGCTTTACAAACTAATTATTTGTAAAACTCAAATCTTTTATACAAATGATAATAGTATCTATATTTTTAGCAAGACTAACTTTTCAATCATTCCTTAGTATCTTTGACAAGAAATGCCCTGTATAGGACTCCTTAACCTTTACAATATCCTCAGGAGTTCCTTCTGCCACAATATATCCGCCCTTATGGCCACCCTCAGGGCCTAAATCAATTATATAATCCGCAGTCTTTATGACATCCAGATTGTGCTCAATAACGATAACTGTATTTCCCGAATCAGCGAGTCTTTGAAGTATCTCAATGAGCTTATGCACATCTGCCGTATGAAGGCCGGTCGTGGGCTCATCCAGAATATACATGGTGCTTCCGGTGCTTCTTTTCGACAGCTCGGTGGCCAGCTTAATCCTTTGGGCTTCCCCTCCGGAGAGAGTAGTTGAAGGTTGTCCAACTTTTATATATCCAAGTCCCACATCAAACAATGTCTGCAGCTTCTTTTGAATCTTCGGAATATTCTTGAAGAACTCCAGAGCATCTTCAACCGTCATATTCAGAATATCTGAGATATTCATTCCCTTATACCTTACATCAAGGGTCTCTCTGTTGTATCTTTTGCCTTTGCATACCTCGCATGGCACATATACATCCGGTAAAAAGTGCATTTCAATCTTTATTATTCCGTCGCCGCTGCAAGCCTCGCACCTTCCGCCTTTTACATTGAAGCTGAAACGCCCGGATTTATAACCTCTCATTTTAGCTTCCGTAGTTTCGCTGAACACCTCTCTTATGAGGTCAAAAACTCCGGTATAGGTGGCAGGATTCGATCTTGGCGTCCTTCCAATAGGCGACTGATCAATAGCTATTACCTTGTCCAACTGCTCAAGACCTTTAAAGTAATCATGATCCCCGGCTCTTAACTTTGCTTTATTGAGCTCCGCGGCGCATTTTTTGTACAGTATCTCATTTATGAGAGAGCTTTTACCTGAGCCGGAAACACCTGTTATGCATGTAAAAACACCCAATGGAAACTTTACGCTGATATTTTTAAGGTTATTCTCTCTTGCGCCAACAACTTCCAGAAACTTATCTGTTATAGGCCTCCGTTTTGCTGGTATTTCAATTTTTTTTCGTCCGCTTAAATATAAGCCTGTCTGGGAAGCTTCAACCTTTTTGATTTCTTCAACAGGACCCTGGGCTACAACATATCCCCCATGGACGCCGGCTCCCGGACCAATATCTATTATATGATCCGCCGCGTACATTGTATCTTCGTCGTGCTCAACTACAATGAGGGTATTTCCGAGATTCTTGAGCCGCTTCAAAGTCTTTAGAAGTCTTTCGTTGTCCCTCTGATGAAGTCCTATGCTTGGTTCATCGAGAATATATAATACGCCCATTAGTCCCGAACCAATTTGCGTCGCAAGCCTGATTCTCTGAGCTTCCCCTCCGGACAAAGTACCTGCCGATCTTGACAGGGTCAGATAATCAAGACCTACATCAACCAGAAACCCAATTCTAGCGTTTAACTCCTTGAGAATCTGGTGGGAGATCATTTTATGCCTATCGGACAAATCAATTTCGGTAAAAAACTTCTTGGCGTCTGAAACCGCCATGCTGCTTACCTCATAAATATTTTTTCCGCCTACGGTAACAGCCAGTACTTCTTTTTTCAGTCTTGCTCCCTTACACTCGGGACACGGGTTGCTGCTCATGTATTCCTCGTAATACTGCTTCATTCCCTCTGACTGTGTTTCTTTATACCTGCGCTCCATGCTGTTAATTATGCCTTCAAAAGCAGACATGAATGTACCGCTGCCATATTCTCTTGTATAATTGACTTTAATTTTCTCGCCTTTTGTTCCATAGAGAATTATATCTACAATATGATTCGGAAGTTGTTCAATGGGAGTATTAAGGCTGAATTTGTAATGCTTAGCTAAAGCGTCAACATACATCCTTGAATAGCCATCCTCATTCTCGACATTCCAGCCTCCAACTCTTATGGCTCCCTCTCCGAGGGATTTACTGCGATCTGGTAAAACAAGGTCAGGGTCTATTTTGAGAAGAGTTCCCAATCCGCTGCAAACAGGGCATGCTCCAACTGGGCTGTTGAATGAAAACATTCTTGGCGCCAGTTCCTCAATGCTTATTCCGCAATCACTGCAAGCAAAATTCTGGCTGAATAGAATTTCCTCTTTTCCAATAACGTCTACAAGCAATATACCGCTGGTCAGATGTAATACCGTCTCTATTGATTCAGACAGCCTTTTTTGGATATCAGGCCTGACAACAAGCCTGTCCACCACTATTTCTATAGTGTGCTTCTTATTCTTGTCCATTGCTATTTCTTCATTGATATCCCTTACTTCGCCATCTACCCTGATTCTTACAAAACCGCTCTTTTTAGCGTCTTCAATAAGCTTATGGTATTCTCCTTTTCTTCCCCTTATGACAGGAGCTAGAAGCTGTATTTTTGAGCCTTCCTCCATAGCCATAATGTGATCAACCATCTGGTCCACAGTTTGCTGGCTGATTTCCTTACCGCACTGGTGGCAATGTGGAATGCCTATTCTGGCATAAAGAAGCCTGAGATAGTCATGTATCTCCGTAACAGTTCCTACCGTTGAACGTGGGTTCCTGCTGGTGGTCTTCTGGTCAATGGATATCGCCGGAGACAGACCGTCAATATAATCAACGTCAGGCTTCTCCATCTGCCCTAAAAACTGCCTCGCATATGCTGAAAGCGATTCAACATATCGCCTCTGTCCTTCAGCGTAAATAGTATCAAAAGCAAGAGACGATTTTCCGGAACCGCTTATACCGGTTATAACGACAAATTTATCTCTCGGTATCTCAATATCAATATTTTTTAAGTTATGCTCTCTCGCGCCTTTTATGAAAATATTATCTCTTATCATCACTACACCTCAAATTATTCCCGCATTATAAATCAAATATATTATATCAGAAGTATCCAATTTTGCAAACACCAGTTCGATAAAATCTTAAAAATAAGCTTCAACAAAATGATAGTCTATACAAAATCACTTTATCCCTAGCGCCGAAACTATAAAATTATTAGCTCCATGGAAGAGAATTGCAGACCATAAGGAATCTGTCTTCTTATATGTATACCCAAAAAGTATTCCCAGAATCATGACGGATATAACTTTTTGCAATGTTATTCCATCGCCTTCCATTATCCAGATTGGAAAATGAATGGTTACAAAAAGTATTGCCGCAATAATATTCGCTCCCCAAAACTCGATAAACTCCTCTAACTTATTGAGCAGAAAGCCCCTGAAAACGATTTCCTCAGTAATACAAGTAATGAGCACAACATTTATTATGTTGTCCAAACTAACATCAATATTAATTTTACCTTTGCCAAATATGTACACTTTAATTAGGTTGACGCCAACTAAAGCTAAGGTTATAAGGATTCCCCAGAACAGCCCGATTAAAGCTCTTTTGTTCAGTTTCAGGAACGTCATAGGCTTTCTTTCATCAATATATCTAATGTAAATAAAAACCGGTACCGCCCAAATTAAGACTTTAATAATCGCGTTAATTAATACGCCTTCGATTCCCTTATAGTTTTCATATATGTATGGTGATGATATGCTTCTATGCAATGTCCATACTGCATAAAACAATAAAAAATATATAAAAAGATAATGCAATTTGTGTGTTTTTACTAAGATAGTAAACCTTTTAAACGCGCTTTCATTGTTCATATTGACCTGTCTCCATTTTATTCTTTAATTCCATAATCTTATCTCGTAGTTCCGCCGCCCGTTCAAATTGCAGATTTACAGCAGCGTCTTTCATCTCTTTTGTGAGTTTGTCGATCAAACCTGATATTTGTTCTTTAGTTTTAATTTCATCCCTGCCGACTGAGTATTTAGCTTCTTCTTCAGCCGCTTTCGTAGCTTCAATAACATTCCTTACGCTCTTTTTAATAGTCTGCGGAACTATGCCGTGTTCGATGTTGTATTCCATCTGAAGCTTTCGTCTTCTGTTCGTTTCATTTAGTGCTTTGCTCATTGAATCAGTTATTCTATCCGCATACATAATAACTTTGCCTTCAACGTTTCTTGCCGCTCTTCCGATCGTCTGTATCAAAGATGTCTCGGAGCGCAAAAAGCCCTCCTTATCGGCGTCGAGAATTGCTACAAGGGAAACCTCCGGCAAATCAAGTCCTTCCCTTAAGAGGTTTATACCAACAAGAACATCATAAACCCCAAGCCTTAAATCCCTTATTATCTCCATTCTCTCCAGAGTATCAACATCTGAATGCAGATACGCGACTTTGAAATCCAGCTCCTTAAGATAATTTGTCAGGTCCTCAGCCATTTTTTTAGTCAAGGTTGTCACGAGAACCCTTTGCTGCTTTTTAACCCTTTCGCTTATTTCGCCAATCAGGTTATCAATTTGACCTTTTACAGGGCTAATTATTATTTCAGGGTCGATAAGTCCTGTAGGTCTGATTATCTGTTCAACAGTCTGAAGGGAATGCGCCTTCTCGTACTTAGAAGGCGTAGCGCTGACATATATCGCCTGATTAACTCTTTTCTCGTATTCGTCAAACTTGAGAGGTCTGTTGTCGTATGCGGAGGGGAGCCTGAAACCATACTGCACCAACGCGTCCTTCCTTGATCTGTCGCCATTGTACATAGCTCCTATTTGCGGCACCGATACATGGGATTCATCAATAACCAGTAAAAAGTCCTTCGGGAAATAGTCTATGAGGGTAAACGGAGCGCTCCCTGGGGTTCGTCCGCTTATATGCCTTGAGTAGTTTTCAATCCCCTGACAAAAGCCTACCTCCTGAAGCATCTCAAGGTCATATCTTGTCCTCTGTTCAAGCCTTTGAGCTTCAAGTAATTTTCCTTCTGATTTCAATTCCTTAAGTCTTTCTTCCAACTCCTGTTCGATAGTAATTATAGCCTTCTCCATCTTAGCCCTAGT
>JAUZPS010000373.1 GCA_030705945.1 Bacillota bacterium | reverse complement strand
GCTTCCCAACCTTCCGGGATGAGCTGTAAACCACCATGAAATACATGCTGAGTCTACCGTCTGCATTTTACTATCAAAGTTGAGCTCTTCGCAACTTATGAATCAAGGTATATATTTTGCAATATAAAAAATTGATGTAAAATGTTTATTGCAAAATATATAGTTGGAAAATCAAAAAATAAATAAATTTATTTTAATAAAATCTTGTATACAATGAACAATTTATATTATAATAACAATGGCCGAAAATACTGATGACATCAGGTGCTATGACCTGGTGATAATAACTATACATATCAAAAAATATGAATTTAAACGCAGAGAGGAGTTATAAAAAATGAATTTCTTAGAACAAATATCCATGAGGGCTAAATCAGACCTAAAAACTATAGTGCTTCCCGAAAGTTCCGATATAAGAACAATCAAAGCTGCTGCAATGATTCAGGAAAAAGGTATAGCAAATATCGTTCTCGTGGGCAATCCCGATGAGATAAAAAAACTAGCTGGGGATCTGGATATCTCGAAATCGAGAATAGTAGATCCCTTAAATTCTGACAAATTTGATGAATACGCAAATGCATTTTATGAACTCAGGAAAGCAAAAGGTGTTACACCTGAAAAAGCAAGAGAAATAATGAAGGATACACTATATTATGGTGTAATGATGGTTAAGATGGGTGAAGCTGATGGTATGGTTTCAGGCGCAATTCACTCAACTGCTGATACTTTAAGACCCGCGCTTCAGATCTTAAAAACTGCTCCGGGCACAAAGCTAGTATCAGCATTCTTTGTAATGGTCGTGCCTGAATGTAGTTATGGCGAAAATGGCGCATTTATATATTCTGATAGCGGTCTTGTTGAAAATCCTTCAGCTGAAGAGCTGTCAGAAATTGCTATAGCATCCGCTAGTTCCTTCAAAACATTAATTCAGGCAGAGCCGAAAGTTGCAATGTTATCATATTCAACCTATGGAAGCGCTAAAAGCGAATTGGTTGATAAAGTTGTGAAGGCTACACAATTAGCTAAAGAAAAAGCTCCAAACCTTGCATTAGATGGAGAACTTCAGGGAGATGCGGCGATTGTTCCTTCAGTTGGCAGCTCAAAGGCTCCTGGAAGCAAGATAGCTGGTCAAGCGAATGTTTTGATTTTCCCTGATCTTAATGCGGGCAATATAGCATACAAGCTTACTCAAAGACTTGCAAAAGCAGAAGCTTACGGACCTGTTACACAAGGACTTGCAAGACCTGTTAACGACTTGTCAAGAGGCTGCAGTGCTGAAGATATAGTGGGAGTTGTTGCAATTACTGCAGTTCAGGCACAGAATATGTCAAAATAACACATCCTTTAATGTTGATATTGAATTCAATCAAGAACATTATTGGTTAATTTATATAATTAGTCAACTTATATAGATAGAGGAGAATTTATAATGAAAATACTTGTTATTAATACTGGAAGTTCTTCGTTGAAATACCAGTTAATAGATATTTTAAATGAAGAAGTGTTGGCAAAGGGGCTTTGTGACAGAATAGGAATTGATAATTCCTTTATAAAGCATACAAAAGCAGGTTCAGACGCTGTTGTAATTGAAAAAGACATGATTAACCATAAAGTTGCAATTAAGCAGGTTCTGGATGTTTTAACAGATAAGAAAATTGGAGTAATTTCTGAGATGTCTGAAATTGCTGCAGTTGGGCACAGGGTTGTTCATGGAGGAGAAAAGTTCCATGATTCTGTTATAATTGATGATGATGTAATGAAAACTCTTAAAGAGTGCATAGAACTGGCTCCACTGCACAATCCTCCGAATATTGTAGGGATTGAAGCTTGTCAGCACATAATGCCGGGAACACCGATGGTTGCAGTTTTTGATACCGCTTTCCATCAGACAATGCCAAGACATGCATACCTTTATGCATTGCCGTATGATATTTATGAAAAATATGGCGTAAGAAAATATGGTTTCCATGGAACTTCTCATAAATATGTCGCTCATAGAGCAGCAGCAATGCTTGGAAAATCAGTTGACGCTGTAAATATAGTAACTTGCCATCTTGGAAACGGCGCAAGCGTTTGCGCGATCAGAAAAGGAAAATCAGTTGAAACAAGTATGGGATTTACTCCACTTGCAGGGCTTGCAATGGGAACTAGATCCGGTACAATTGACCCAGCGGTAATTCCTATCCTTATGGAAAAGGAAAAAATGTCTATCAAAGAAATAAATGATTTCTTGAATAAAAAGTCAGGAGTTCTTGGTATATCCGGAGTCAGCAGTGATTTTAGAGATATTGAAGCTGCAGCGGATTCTGGAAATGAGAGGGCGGCATTGGCGATTGACATATTCTGCTATAGAGTTAAAAAATATATCGGTGAATATGCTGCGGTAATGGATGGCGTTGATGCTGTTGTATTTACAGCCGGTATAGGCGAGAACAACCCATTAGTAAGAAAGAAAGTGCTCTCTGGAATGGATTACATGGGAATAGAAATTGATTGGGATAAAAACTCAATTATAGGCAAGGAATTGGATATAAGCGCTCCAAACTCAAAGGTAAGAACATTGGTTATCCCAACTAATGAAGAATTGGCAATCGCAAGAGAAACATTAAAACTATTAAAATAAGATTATAAATAAACAAGCTTATATTAATGATTAAGATTAAAGAGCCCTTCAACGATATGTTTGAGGGGCTTTTTATGTTATTATTTAAATTTGAGGTAATATATGCTAGAATTGTATAAGGATTTTATCGGTGATTATTGGAGGCAATATGAAAAAAATATTTATAAGCTTAATATTATTGCTACTGTTTCATTCATTTACAAAGGGGAAATAATCTTGGAACAAAAATATAAATTTAAATTCTCAAAAGATGTGATTTTGTGGTGCTTGATAATTGTTGCAGGGCTTGTGTACCTTGCCTTGGGTATTAACCGTGAAGCTCTGTGGTATGATGAATCTTACTCTGCGGCAATAATCAAACATTCTATTCCTCAGATTTGCTCTATCGCAGGAAGTGATAGCCATCCGCCACTGTACTTCATTTTGTTAAAGCTTTTCACCTGTGTTTTTGGAAGAGGCGAGGTAGGAGTAAGATTGTTTTCAGTTTTAGGCGTACTTGCTATTTCAGCGTTAGGGGCAGGTCCTGTAAAGCGTATATTTGACAAGAAAACCGGTATTGTTTATTCATTGTTGGCGATAATTGTTCCAATCAATCTTTCAATGGCCCAAGAGGCAAGAATGTATACGTGGGCATCCTTTATTGTGGCAGCTTGTGGATTTTATGGTTATCTGGCAGTAGCAGAAGGCAAACGGAAGGATTGGATTAGGTTTGGCGTTTGCGCTTGTTTAGCGGCATATACGCATTATTACGCTCTTTTAGCTGCAACGATCATAAATTTATTAATTCTTCTGGCAATACTTGTTAAGAAAAGACAACTAATTAAAGTTTATATAATTACAGCTGCAATTGCTGCTCTATGCTATTTGCCGTGGGTTTATTTTCTTGCAAAACAAGTTGCTAAGGTTTCAAAGGATTTCTGGATTTCACCTGTGACAATAGATACAATAAAAAGTACTCTGATTTATTTATTTGGAAATAAATTCAATTCTCCAACGCTAATTTCATGGATTTGTATGTATTTGTTCCTTGCCTTGATTATTTGGGGAATTGTCAGGTCAAAAGTAAAAGGATATAAGGAAAGTAACATGGCTATCATGGCTATTGCTGTATATATTCTCACAATAGCAGCGGGAATAGCCGCGTCATACTTAGTAAGGCCGGTTTTTGTTGAAAGATACAGCGTTCCGGTAATTGGTATATTGCTTGCGGCAGTGGCTTACGGTATTTCACTATTGAACAAAAAAGCCGTGATAATAGCAGTATGCGCTGTTATCATGGGATTATCAGTTCCTCAAATAATTGATATGGAATCAAAAAGGTTTAACGGTCCCATGTTTGAAGTTAGGGAGTATATGAAGCAAAATATCGGAAAAGATGATATATTTATTCATACAGATGAACATACCTTTGGCACATTCTGCTATTATTTTCCCGACCATAAGCAGTACTTATACCTTGAGCAAGGTTTTAATGGTTACAGCGGGTATGGCGCTTTTGCGCCAATTGGAAGCAGTGGTTCTGATTTCAGCGGGTTTGTTAAGGGAAACAAAAATATATGGCTGGTAACAAGGTCTTATTCATATGGAGAAAATATAAACGCTTCATTGTTGGGGTCGGGAACATTAAACTCTACTGGAACCAGTCAGGATTTCAGTCTGCCGTATTCATGGTATGGAGTCAAATTAGAGAAGGTTACAGCGGGAACGAATTGAAGCGAATATAGACGCTGGAAGCAGTATGGAAGGTCAGGCTGCTGCATCTCTGATTTTAAAGAATGCAGGCGGAAGTTTATATAATTATGATTTTAGCGAATATGATCACTGCAAAAAAGGAATTATAGCGACAAACGGCAAAATTGATCTTAAGAAATGGTACTCTGGAGAATGAGTATGAATCAATAAATTAGTGTTGAAAAAATTAATAAACAAGGGGTAGTAGAATCTAAATGAATGGTGTAATAATAAAAAATACTGAATTGATGGAAAGTGACAACAAAACCTCCATGACGCTAAAAACACTTATGGATGGAGAGCGTGTTGAAATAGTAAAACCTAGGGTTGGTTTGTATTACAACCCGTATCTGGGTGTGAAAACTGAGGATGGTGTGTCAGGATATATAAAGCAGGAGTCAATTATTGAACTTGGTTCAAAATATATCATGATTGAGTTAAAATCTGATGTCTATATAAGCAGTTCAAAAGACACTAGGGTATTGTACACTCTTAAAGTAACTGAACGGTTTACAATAACTGACGTGGTTGTCAATGATACAGAAGTTTGGTATCAGATAAAGGATTCAAACGGCAGACCCGGTTATATATCATCAGATAATGAATTTGACCTTGCCAGGGAGGTTGTGGACCAAAGCGGCAGAGGGGCCAACCTTGAGAGAATTTTCAATGAACTAGCCAATTCAGGAGTGCGGGTTGGAATAGAAATGCTTGTTATTTCAGGCATTGTTATGATTGTGTGTATTTTTTTAAACAGATTTCGCTTGCTGCCTTTTATGGTGGCAATTATGGGAGTTATTGCTATTGTATTTGGCATCTATAAGAAAAAGAGATATTAAATTTAAGTTTACACTTTTATTATTCG
>JAUZPS010000372.1 GCA_030705945.1 Bacillota bacterium | reverse complement strand
TTTACCATGAAATTTTTCGAGTAATTTCACGTGAGAAGTGTACGATTTTATGGTACTTGCTGATAAGCATCGAAGTTCCATTTCGAACTTCATTTGAGATAAATGTGACATAACTATGACATCCTTTCTTTGTTTAGAATACTTAAAAGGATATAATAACCACCGCGTAGCGGTTTAGTACAACAACTATACAAGGGTAGTATGAATCACAGGTCGCTCAGAAAACCTTTTCGGGGACATAGGAGCTATGTAACCCCTCAAAGGCTTCTTGTATGCAGACCAATATATAAAATCGCGCGCAAAGCACGCCTCGTCCTGAGGCGGAATGCTAGGGTGAATTGAAGAATTTGTTTGGGGGTGGAAATATGTTTAATAACATACCAGAAGAAATCTTGAATCGAATGGAATATTTATTTAAAATTGACGAGGAAGATAGAAAAGATGGTACTCCTCGGCTCCAAAGGTTAAGACAAATTCCCCCTGATACTGGAAAGTTTATAGCTTTATTGCTTGCATCATCTCCGGAAGGAATTGCAGTGGAAATTGGTACAAGCGCAGGATATTCAACAATGTGGCTTGGGATTGCATGTAGAGAAGTGGAGAAAAAGCTATATACGTTTGAGTTGCTTGAAGAAAAGATAAAACTTGCCGAAGAAACGTTTTCTCTTACAAAATTGAATGATGTAGTTATTCTTGTAAAAGGTGATGCTTTGGAGAATATTGATGAATTTGAAAATATATCATTTTGTTTTTTAGATGCTGAGAAAAGTATGTATTACAGATGTTATGAAAAGATAATACCTAAACTGGTCAAAGGTGGTATATTGGTTGCTGATAATGCTATAAACCATTATGAAGCATTAAAACCAATGATAGAAATGGCAATGGATGACGATAGAGTAGATTCAGTTGTTGTACCAATAGGAAAAGGCGAGCTAATTTGTAGGAAGAGATAATGAGGGACCGACGTCCTGTGTGGATATTTCGGGGATTGGCTTTGGAGTAATTCTAATACTTACTAAGTTTATTATTTAATCATATTGAAAGAAAAAGTGTTTATATGATATAAATCTATAGAAATTTGAGGGTTAACCCATATGCTTATTAGTATTTTAATCATTTCATTAATTTTTATTGCACTTTTTATTGTTGAATGGAGATGTATAACCAGTATACATGAGGGTGTTGCTTTCCTTGGATTTATTATTAGGGAAAAGAACTTAAGTATAGATCCAAAAGGGTGGAAAGATTCAAAGAAAAAGTTCATATAATTACAAAAAGAAATTCAGGTAGGAAAATAGAAGATGTAATTTAGGAACTTAATCCTGTTATAAGAGGCTGGATAAATTGGCAAACTGAAAAGTAATAATAAGAGAGTTAATGCAGTGGATAAGAAGACGACTAAGAATGATAAGGATGAAGCAATGGAAAACCTATAAGAAAATGCGCAAAGAGATGAGACGTAAAGGTATCAAAGGAAATGGACAAAAGATGGATGTAACTAAATGGAAGGATTCAAAAGTCCATATTATACATATGCTGGTAGGCAACAAATACTTTGATGAACTCGGACTCATAGACTTAACAAAGTATAAAGTTGGGTTGTGTTAAACTACTATAACCAATTGTAGTTTGGAGAGAATTTTCAGGAGCCGGATACGGCAAACGTAAGTCAGGTTCTGTGAGAGCAAAGAAAGCAGGGATGATTACCTGTTTTCTAGCTACTCGATTTACGGGTCAGGATACGTCGGAGATCAATGTATGGCAGTAAAGGCGCTGTATAGAAGGCAATGAAGAAATTTCTCTGGAGCAGGAGCGCGAAGTATGCCGACCACACTGCCTCGCCGGGCAAGGAGTACCGCTTATGGGTATTTCTCTGGGGTCTGGCTCGAACGGCGTCAGCCATGCTCACGCTCTTCGAAATGTGGGCGTTTGACGGCACGTTCTGCGTCGGTCTTGAAAGAATGGCTTTGGGGCCTTGACGCGGATACAAATATTATAATAGATGGGAGTACTGATATATGAGAAAATTTAAGGTGACGACGGAAGGAATTATTGGTTGTATATTTATAATTTCTAGTGGACTATTATTCACATTTGAAAGATTTTTGTCAATTTTTAAGTGGATTGGGCAAGTTGCACCGGTGAAAATAAACGGAAGTGGTGATTATCCATCAAATCCAACAATGCCAGGGCTTATTGATAATATTTTTGTAGTTTTATTTCTAGTTATAGGTCTTTCTTTACTAGTTATAGGTTTATTTGGTAAAAGAGGAAACGATGTTTGATTATTATGAGGAAAAAGCGTAGCATCTTGTAAAAATAGAATATTAATGTTTAATAATGTCAAATTCTGATGATGTAAAAAAGAATAGAACTTATCATACAAAAAATAAAATTGAAGGGAGAAAGAGATGTTTTGTAGAGAATGTGGTAAAGAGATCAATAATAGCGCGGTGGTATGTGTGCACTGTGGTGTCCGCACGGGAGTAGGGGAACCTGATGCTGTAATGAGAATGTTATTACCTGTAGGAAGATCAGGATATGCTATTGCGGCAGGATATTTAGGTCTTGTTTCCGTATTGGTAATACCTGCTCCGTTGGCAGTATTATTTGGAATACTTGCAATAAGAGATATTAAGAAAAATCCACATAAACATGGAATGGTAAGGGCAATATTTGGAATAACAATAGGCGCAATATTTACAATACTATATTCATATGTATTTTTAAAACCTTTGTTTGACCCAATGCTTAAGGGTTAGATCAAAAATGAAAGCAGATCTGTTAGGGTATTCTTCTAGAGATTTTTTTGTTAGGGGCGCTTCGTTCAACAATGCATTTGCATAAAGGGCAAAGCATGTAGCCTGGCGTTGGAGTAGGGCATGTAGTCATCCTGCCCAAATCCCCTCGTTGGGGGCGTAGCCCCCCCAAGAAGAATAGCTTTGTGGACCTTGCAAATGTACACGTTCTCTGAAAATCGCCGCATCCGGCGGCGAAAAATGAAAGAAGGGCTTTGAAGCATAAGAAAATACCATGATAATGTTAAATATTAAAGAATATTAAAGAAGCAGAAAGGATATACACTATATGAGAAGTGAATTATCTGAAGGAAATAATAAAAATATCCTTAGTTTAATATCTCTTAGTATGTCTTTGTCCATTTTTTTGTTGATTGTAAACTGGCTATTTAAAATTACACCATTTCAGAAGTTAGCTGGTATGCCATTGTTGATAGCTCCATTTGTAGGAGTGATAGGATTTGTTTTAAGTTCTATATCATTTAAACAAGCACCTAATAAATTATCAATGATGAGTCTAATTTGTAATGTAATAATGTTTGTCTTACCGTTTCTATACTGGATTCTGGGCACATTAATTTTTGGACCATGATTTGTATATTAATGAATTTCTTGTTGTACTGAACCGCTACTAGTACTTATGGGAAATTTTATCCATCTAAAACAAAAGTTATAGCCAAGGTTAATAACATTTGTAAGGAAATCTTGAAATTAAAGTCGATGCAGGATAGCAAGACGATGGCAGCATAAATCGAGAGAATAAACTCAATTATTACAGGAGCAGCGGAATATTATAAGGTTGCGATATGCAGCAATACATACAAATTTATGGATCACAGAAAGGAATAAATTCCAAAATGAAATCAAAGATTCTAATATATCGTAAAAAGCTTAAAGTTTTAAACTGAAGCATTCTACTATTGCGAAATAGTAGGGAGGTCGAAAGCCGAGGGAGGCAAGTAGGTTAGTTTTGTTGGAAAGCCCGATGAAGCAAAAGTTTCCTGTCTGGCTTTGAGCCGGGGAAAAGCCAGAGATTACTTCAAAGGCTTACCTATGGCTATCGCTGATTTACCTTGGCAGTGCATCGAAGATTTTTTTCACATATGTAGTATGTTGATTTATTTAGGATAACAGGAAGAAAGGGGTGGTGGTAGCTAATATGGAATTTTCAGTAACAACTTTCATGGATGTTATATGTTGGGTAACTTTATTATTAGTATGGTTAGTTGGAGCATTATATAATTTTTTCAAGACTCGTACTGTTAAAAGAATTACAAATTCAACAATAATATGGTTTGTTGGAGTAGTTTTTATCTGGTTTATTGGGAAATGCATTCCCCAGAGTTATTGGATAGAGTTTACATATAGTACTGAGTGGATAAAAGTCATAGGAGCAGTAATATTAATCTTATTTACAGGTTTGGCTATTTGGAGCAGATTAGTGCTTGGAAGAATGTGGACTGCTGATGTGGCAATCAAAGAGAACCATAAATTATATACTAAAGGCCCCTATAGTCTTACAAGACATCCAATATATACAGGTATACTTGGTATGCTGCTTGGTTCAGTTCTCATGAATGGTTTTGGGTTAGGTGTAATCCTTTATTTTATAAGCATGTTAGTACTAATAAAATATAAAACTAGTGATGAAGAACGTTTACTTATTGAAACTTTTGGAGAGGAGTATCTGAATTTTAAAAGGTGTACCCCTCAACTATTTCCTACGATTAAGTCTTTAAGAAAAATGAATTTGTTTATATAAATGAAAGGCAGTGTCTTTGGGGTTATTGATAGGTCATGTATTGAGTTTTATGGTGAGTGTACTTCAATTCGTATTTGGTATAAGAACGGCTTAGAGGTGGAATTCGGAATGGTACCTTTGACATGGATTGATTTACCTATAGACTTCGGAACAGAACGAGCTTTGTCTGATGGGTATAAAATATTAGTTTATAAAAAAAGAATGTTTTTGCCTATTATAACCATAATACCTGAGTACATCTAATAAGTATAATCAGAAGTTGTTTTGCTTCATAAGGGAGTTTCAAAAAATTCCTTGTTCAAGTTTTGTATGATGAAAACCCATTATATCAAGTTTTTGAAACTCCCAGTTGACCAGTTTATTTTGGTACTACCTAATTCATTTTTTGTATTAGCGATTCAAGAGAGATTGTCTGAGGGATGCTGGAAGAGAGAATTAAAGACAAACATTCATAAGATTAATAAAGAAGTTGTTAAAAGCAGGGATATGAAATGACCATGGAAGTATTGAGAAACCTGACAGATAAGGATCTTCTTTGTTCATTTCATAATAGTACAATAATTGTGGCTGAATATGAGAATACAGTAGTAGGATATGCAGGATATCAAAGTAATTCATTAATTTCTTTTTTGTTTGTTGATCCAAGATTTTATCAACAAGG
>JAUZPS010000371.1 GCA_030705945.1 Bacillota bacterium | reverse complement strand
CCGGGTCAATGGCATAAATGCGCCTAACGGATACTCCCTGCGAGTGGACGATACAGGCGCATGGTCGGTACTTCAGAATTCAACCGCCCTGGCCACGGGAAAATTAGCAGCTTTTGGAATCAACCAGTGGCACAACCTTTCGCTTTCCTTTAAAGGAAATTCCATCACAGCAAAGATCGACAATACAACCGTAGCCGCATTAACCGATACTACTTACAGATCCGGTTACGTCGGGCTCGCTGTGACAAGTTACAAGTGCGCCCAATTCGATAATTTTTCAATAATAAATAACAGTACCTCGACACCTACACCTACAACGTCTATTACGTCTACTACTCCTACTCCTACACTTACAACGTCTGCTTCGCCCAAGCCGACACAGGATAGCTCAGGTAATCTGGCATTAGGTAAACTTGCCACCAGTGACAGTGAAGAATCATCTAAGGGGAATATTGCTTCAAATGCCAACGACGGGGATAATAACACCCGATGGTGCACGGCTGACAGCGGATTAAACCACTGGTTGAAGATTGATTTAGGGGCTGGCTATAATCTTACAGGTACGGAAGTTATGTGGGAGCGCGCATTAAAGAATTATAAATATAAGATTGACGTATCCTCTGACAATGTAAACTGGACAACATCTGTCGACAAGACAAACAATCTGAGCACAGATCAGACGCAAAGGGATAGTTTTACAGCCAATAATATAAGGTATGTACGGATTACCGTAACAGGTCTTGAAACGGATGCCTGGGCAAGCATTTATGAGTTCAGGGTTTATGGTAAGTCCGGACCTGCTCAACTTAGCCCGGATGTTAACCACGATGGCGCTGTAAACATGTCGGATGTAATTATTCTGGCTAAAGTTTTCAATTCAATCAATGGAGACGGCAGATATGTAGCAGCTTATGATCTAAACGGAGATGGCGCAATTAATATGACTGATATAATTCTTATTGCTGCAAAATTCAATACTTTGGTTTAAGATTGATACATGTTCTGATGTCGCGCCCCTTGCGGGTGTGTGGATTGAAACTCTGCTATCTGCTTTTAGGATAGAATTTTTAAATTCTGTTTCCTTCATGGATAATGTAAAAATTTAAGCCCACCAGAAAATCGATATTTCCATGCTGTCAAATGGGGGAGTTCCATAAAGTATAATTTAGAAGCCGTTATTGCAGTGGGTTTTAGAGCAAATTCAGATAGGGTGATCCATAATACAAATAAACAGCAATGCTGATATTTTAAAATACTAGCAACTATAACACCTGCCATTCTAAGGTATTAATACCTTAGAGTATAAAATCCGCGTTTTGATACTTGTACCCCTATATTCAAGTTTGATTGATTTTTAATTAGAAGTAAAACATAATTGACAGTATTTGATATGTCGACTATAATTTAATTAAGCTATAAATCATGTATTACAAAACAATATGTAGTAAAAAAGTACAAAAATATTACAGTCTTGTATTAGAAAAGAAGTTTAAAGAAAAAAAGAAAATTATTAATAGCATTAAATTATTTATTTTACGAGGAGGTTGATTTATGGAGAAGATGCGAAAACTTAGAACTGCTTTATCTGCTTTACTGGTATTGGTTACAGTAGTATCATTATCTGTATTTACATTTGCTGAGGAGGCGGATACAACCAAAACTGCAACCAAGATTGTTTGGAATAATCCAACGACTCAAGCTGTTGCAGATCAAATTGTAGGAGGATATAAAATGTCGGTTACGTTGACTGATATCAATAACAATCCTATAACACCTAAAACTCTGTTATGGAGCGCAAAATCAAGTTATGTTCCGAGCTTTAATCCAACTACTTCTACATTTGAACAAGGAAAATCTGAAAATTATTTTTCATATCCCCATGTTGATTCAAATAGGTCTTATAGTGTTGAGATAACTATAATATTTGAAGGGGATGAACTATACGAGGCTACAAGCGCAACATTTTCTTTAAAATTATGCACTATGGGACCACCAATCTATCGTAATGTTATGGGATCTGTTTCTGCTGTTAAGAATAACCCTGAGGATAACATTTTAAATTCAGGCTTTAAATTAACAATAGAAGAGACTTCATATATGTGTGAAACAGATGAGAATGGTAACTTTAAGATGACTGTGGATATGGATCAGGAATTCTTTGATAATAATTTAGGAATTATAGAGATAAGTAAACCTGGATATCTTTCAAGGAAAGTGAGTATGAGACAATTTATTAACTCATCTACCCAGGATTCAATAAAAATGTTGCCAGGTGATATAAATAATGATGAGTCCATAAACATGACGGATGTTATGGAATTAGCGGCAGTATTCGGTTCTGCCGAAAGTGGCGAAAGATACAGATCTGTTTGTGATTTAAATAACGATAAGATAATTAATTTTGCAGATGTCATGATCTTAGCTAAGAATTTTGCTAAAACTCCATTAGATTACAAAGGACTTGATCCTTATTTTCTAGAAAATTAGTCCTGATAGAGCATATGTGTTCTCTACTGAATTAAGTTAACAACTGAAGAAATTTCACTGCTGGAAGACCGTATGTACCTCATCCTATAACTTTTATAAAATAATGATAATTTCTGTCTATACAGCTTGATGAAAAGCTCATTCGTATTATTATATTATACGAACGAGAGGCCTGTAATTAATTATCATCAATTTGAGTTATAAAAATAATATAAATAGACTTAGATATATTAGTGTTGCTTTTTGGGCAGGGGGATATCAAGTTGAATCCATTAATAGATAAATGCTCATATAACTGGCTTGGACAAGGAAACGTCAGTGGAAACATTTAGTTTATTAGTACTAAAGAAGGTGGCGCCGAAATATAGAGCGCAAATAATCTTACAAACAACCCAGCACCCTAACTAGGCGCTATTTTTATACCCTTCTAAGGAGGTGATCCACATAGACGAACAAATAAAAGATACCCTGTACATCCCATTAGGACTAAAAAACAAAGCCGGAAATCTTTGACGGCTTGATAAAGGACGAGCTAATCCCATTCCTGATGCAACATACTTTCGTTTTTGTGTACTGGGAAATGAACTAATTGATAAACTTCCAGTAATATTACTATTTTTCAGACAATAATTCAGTTGAATCGTAAGTTATTACATAATACATAATTTAATTTCGAGGTCACGTATATGGTTCAAAAGAAAATATATCCTTTGTCAAATCCCCAGAAAATGATCTGGAGTACTGAAAAAATGTACCCGGGTACAAGCATAAGTAACAATGCGGGAACTCTCAGCATTAACGGTATTCTGAATTTTGAAGTTATGGAAAAAGCAATTAACACATTTCTACAAAAGAATGATTCTATACGTTTAAGAATATCATTTAACGATGAACATCCTGCGCAATACATTTCACCGTATGAATATTATAATTTAGATGTCCTTGACTTTAGCGATTCAAATGGGAATGAAGCGCTTTACAAGTGGGAGGAAAATATCACATCCATGCCATTTGATTTGATAGACAGCCGTCTTTATTATTTTGCCCTGCTTAAAATCAATCAAAAAGAAAGCGCAGTGTACTGTAAAGCGCATCATATTATTACAGATGCCTGGTCTATTGTATTGATGGGAAATAAAATACTTGAACTATATAATAGAATTCTTAATTCAGATAACATTGATTTGAAGAAGGATATTTCATACATAGAATATGTTTTGGATGAAGAAAACTATATTAAATCCGAGAGATTTCAAAAGAACAAAGATTTTTGGGAAGAAAAGTTTTCTTCAATTCCCGAGTTAATATACTTAAAACCGTACGACGCTTTGTCAATAAGTACCAGTGCTATGAGAAAGGGTTTTTTAATCGACCATCAACTCAGTGAAAAAATAAATATATATTGTAAAGAGTATAAAACATCTCCCTACACATTCTTCATGTCGCTTCTTTCAGTTTATCTCCATAGGGTAAAAGGGAAAAATGACATGGTACTGGGTACAACCATTTTAAACAGGTCTAATAAGGCGCAGAAGGAAACAGTAGGAATGTTCGCAACTGTAGTGCCGGTGAGACTTTTTGTGGATGATACCGTCCCATTTGGTAATTATATTCATACAGTTTCACAGGAGTTAAAAGCAGTTCTGAGAAACCAGCGCTATCCGCTTTCTCATATTTTAAATGCTTTCAGGGAAAAGAACAGGACGCTTAATAATTTATTTGATATCGGGCTCACATATCATACCGCCAAATTTGATGACACCGAAAGTTTAAATAAGCTTAAACTTCGCTGGCACCCGTATAACCATCAGACAAATTCTTTGAATATCCATATAAGCGACCGTGAGGGTAACGAGAATTATGTTTTAAATTTCGATTACCGGACAGATGTATTCCTACCGGAAGAAATCATTCAGATGTATGGTCATATTAATGTTTTACTTAAGGATATTCTTGACAACCCGCAAAAGACCATCCGACAATTGAATATACTGTCCAATGAAGAACAATATAAGATACTTAACCAGTTTAACAGCACAAAGATTGATTATCCGAGGGATAAAACCATTCATGAATTGTTTGAAGAGCAGGTAAAAAGAGCTCCGGACAGGATTGCTGTCATATGTGAAGAAAAGGAATTATCCTATCTGGAATTAAATCGGCTTGCCAACCAGATTGCATGGGCGCTCAAACTAAAAGATGTGAAGCCGGAAACTGTTGTTGGTATTATGGTTAAAAGATCCCCTGAAATGATAGCGGGAATTATGGGAATATTGAAAGCTGGAGGCGCATACCTGCCAATTGATCCCTCCTACCCATCTGAAAGAATAGAATATATTTTAAAAGACAGTAATACTCGTATACTGATAACCGATAGTCCGGTAGCTCACAGTTTGGCAGGGGCGCAGTACGAGGTGTTGGATATTAAAAATCCGGATTTGTATAAACAAACGGATACCGATGATCTCTTAATTACTATGAACCCAAACCAGCTTGCATATCTAATTTATACTTCAGGTTCCACAGGCAGACCAAAGGGGACCCTGATTGAACACAGAAGTGTATGTAACTTTATCGAGAGCATATCAGGGTTAATAAATATATGTGACTATGAGACAATACTGGCATTGACAACAATTTCGTTTGATATTTTTGTGCTTGAAACACTTTTGCCTTTATCTAAAGGCTTGAAAGTTATCATTGCCACAGAAAACGAGCAGGTTGACACGATGCTTTTGGGAAATCTGGTT
>JAUZPS010000370.1 GCA_030705945.1 Bacillota bacterium | reverse complement strand
TTCGATTCTTTCTCCTGAAGAAAACGAGCGGCCTTTAATCCACAAGATTGTGAATAAAAGTATAAAAAGTGCTATTAACGTTAATATCCCTACTTTAAATGATGATGAAAATCTCATTACTGCCTCTTCCCTTACCAACTTATTGTATCAGAAAAACTTCATTCTGCCAACATTTTCATCGGACCCTCCAGAGATGCCGCTATAAATTGTTTTGCGTATTCATTGTCCGAGCTTAACATTTCTTTAGGAGTCCCTTCAAAAACACTTCTGCCTTGATACAGCATTATAACCCTGTCAGCAGTTCTTTGTATGGTTGACATCTGGTGTGTGACGACAATTGAAGCCGCATGGGTTTCCTCTTTGAGCCGTACAATGTAGTCTTCAATCAGTGTAGAAGAAATAGGATCCAGGCCTGATGTAGGTTCATCGTACAAAATCGTTTTGGGTTCTGTAACAATCGCACGCGCAAAACTTACCCGTTTTTGCATCCCGCCTGAAAGCTCGGACGGGTATTTTCTTTCGATTCCCTCCAGACCAACAAGTTTTAGTTTTTGTTGGACTATCTCTTGCATTTGTTTTTCACTGAATTTTTTTCTGAATTCTTTTCTTTCTTTGAGCGCAAAGGCTATGTTATTAAATACATTCAAAGAATCAAACAATGCTGAATATTGGAAAACCATCGCAACATCGCCGTCAGAAGTTTCTATTTTTCCGCCGTCGAGGGTTATGAGGTTGCATATCAGCTTCAAAACAGTACTTTTACCGGAGCCGCTGAATCCTACAATCGCAAGAACTTCACCGTCGCGAACGGTAAAAGAAATATTATCAATAATGACTTTTCCGTCAAATTTTTTAACCAGATTTTTAACAGTTATGCTCATAAATTCTGCCTCTATTTTTTCTGAGATTTTATCCGTTCAATAATTTTCTTTGTATTTTTAATCTCTTCTTCAGGTATTCCTAATTTTATATAATCTTCAAAATATTCCAGAGCGCCTTCTATATCGTTTCTTGCAAGGAACAAAATTCCCAGTTTCTTATATGCGGGATGGAATTTGTTATTTATTACAGTTGCTCTCATATAGCTTGAAATGGCCTTATCAAGCCCATTGTTTGCCTCATAAGCCTGCCCCAGATAGTAATAAATCCACTCGTTATCGTCTTTGTAATTAAGAACGTTTTCGAAATTGTCTATCGCCAAATCGTAGTTGCCCAATTCAAAATAAATTCTTCCCAAATCATAATAAGCATCATAGTTTTCGGGCTGTTCTTCTAAGATAGCATCAAGTTCGTCTACCGCCAAATCAAGCCTTGCATCTTCCATATAAACCCTTGCCAGATAATGTTTTAATACAAGGGTTTCGGGAAGCTCAATTGTCCCTGTTTGCAAAAGGTCGATTGCATCTGTAAAATTTCTCTGTCTGAAATACAAGTCCGACAAGTTAATATAAACTTCAACAAGCTTAGGGTTGATACCCAAAGCCTTGAGGAAGAACTTTTCTGCCTGTTCCTGCTCTCCGAGATAATAATAAGAAAGAGCTAAATTATTATAAATTTCTGCATTATCGCTTTCTTTTTCAAGAATTCTGCTGAAAGCGTCAATGGCTTTTTCCCATTCTTTGTTTTTAAATAATTCGATAGCTTTTTCAAGTTTTTTGTCCATTAAGTTTTACCCCTAAAAAAGTCCGTTGTCCTTGTCTTGTACTTTGTTTACGTCTTTTATAACTGTTTTTGTGTTTCCTTCAGCGTAGAAGTTTTTAGGTTTAAGAACAATTTTTATTTTATCAGCGAAAATCGTTTTTACATCCTCAGTAATACTAGAACGGCCTATAAAGTAAATTTCGTTAGGCTTTTTGGTCTTCTCATCAGGGTAGAATGTTACTTTCGGCCCTTGAGCGTAGTAGTCTTTAAACCAAATTCTTACCTTGCCGCTTCCAAGGAAGGTGTTTGAAGATTTGTTGTATTCCTGATAATCTGCTTTTAGGATTAATTTTGAACCATCATCTAAAACAGCATCCGAAGTCGTATGGCCCATTGCAATAAGCTCGTCTGTTCCCGGGCTGTATATAAAGTGGTCAGCCAGTCCCAGGTGTTTGTCTTCCTTAATTCTTGCAGTTCCGACAAGATCGATTCTTTGAAGATCGCCTTTGTCGTCTGTCTTGATAATAGCTTTGTTTGAGAAAGTTTCAATTTCTTTATAGTGTATAATTACACTGCCGTTTGCCTTCATAAGGTGGCTTTTTGTATCATATTCCTGCTCGTCAGCGGTTATTATAACAATCGGTTCTTTACCGTCAAAAACTGTTGTCTGTGTTGCGCCTTGAGCTTTTATAACTTTGTTTATCAAGGAGACTTTTAAGATATTTGCCTTAACTTCTCTTTTTTTGTTGCCTTTTATCTCATAAGCATACGGTTTGTCGTAGAAGGTTGCTGTATCAAGCTTATTGTCTTTCGTAACCGTAACGTCAGCTTTGTCGCCCAAAACTTTGGCATCATCGATTGTAACCTGAACGTCGCCTTCAGCTTTAATTTTATTATCTTTTTCCGAGTAAGACTGGGTTTTTGATTGGATGACCAAATCAGCCGCCATAGCCGAGAGGCCTGACAATAGAGTTATAACAATCAATATTACTAAGTTTTTTTTCATTTTTTTCCCTTTCGATTTGGATTAGATTTACCTCTCCAAAATGATACTTAATCATTTTGTCGGCAGAGCCTCGGGCTGAAGCCCTCCTCGCAATGACATACTTCTAAAGCTCATTTTTTGCTAAGAATTGTTTTTTGCCATTTACCCCTCATTTTTTCTCCTTTAAGTCATATAATTTTGTTACGGTTTTTCCTTGGATTTTAAAGCTTGAATAATCAGGGCTTACTATTGCCTTTTGGGCTGTTGCGATAAGCTCGTTGTTTCTGTTTATTTTAATGTTGCCCTCAGCCCTGACCTCTTTATCCGAACCTGCCCAGATTAGCCTGTCGCAGTATAGAGAAGTACCGTCTTTTAACACAATATGAGTGTCTTTGTATAATATAATTTGTTTTTTTACCTCGTTATAAGTTCCTTTTGAAGATTCGAAGCTCATTGAAACTTCGTTGTTGGTATAGAAATTACCTGTAACGCCTTCCAATATAGCGACTCTGTTGTCGCTGTTGTAGTAGCCGTTTTCACCGTAGATTTCCCAATATTTTTTATCCCCTTTTGTTTCTGTCAAAATTATGCTTTTAATATCGAGTTCCTGACGGTTTTCAGTGCCGTAAAGATTCATCCGGTTAAAGTTGTGAGTAATAATACCTGCTGAGATGAAAGCCCATAACATAACCCCAACTACTGCCAATAATACTATTAAATATATTGTCCGTTTTCTTTTAAGTTTACTAAAATCCATGATAATAAGTTTATCATAAAGGGTGCTTATATAGCAAATTTGCTCAAATTGTTTACTTATTTTAAACTTCGCATATAAAAAATGTATTTTATTGTAAAATAGCTATGTTGATTAAGGATTTACATCTTTTGTCATTGCGAGGAGAAACAAAGTTTTGACGAAGCAATCCAAGAAAAAATATTGTTTTAAAGTTTTGGATTGCCGCGTCGGGCAAAAGCCCTCCTCGCAATGACAAAGATTAAAGAAAAAACACGGAGAAAATAATGGCTAACTTGGTAAAGACAAAATTTGGGCAAGCTATTGAAAATTTTATAATTGAGGCAGGATTACAAGTTCCTAATAGTCCTATTACAGCATTAAAACTAGCGTTACAAAAATGGAAAGACAAAAAAGATGAACAATTTATAGTTGAAATAATAGATGGACTTAAAAGAATTGATTTAAAAGATATACAAGCAGAAAAAAGTTTCAATAAGATATATAAAACATTGCAAGTTATTGCTAAAGCGACTACACAAGAGAAAATTAATCGTTTTAAAAAGTTGACTATAAATGGAATAGTTTATCAAAATGAAATAACCGAAAATGAATATGAGCTTTATTTACATATTTTAGATAATCTTACTGATAAAGAATTTATCATTCTATCAATAATACATCAAATACATTCTATAATATTGATATGCAACCATGAAGATGAATACTGCGGTTTTAAAGAAGAAATTAATGGTTCTAATTTTGAGAGAGTTATTAATTACTTAAAAGATAATAAACAGCAAATTTGGATTAAACGTGATAGACTTTTAAACCTGTTAAGAGAGTTAACTGGTTTAAATAAAGAACTTGAAAATTATATTTATATTTTACATTCCAAAGGATTAGTTGATTTAGCTTTGTTAGTAAATGGTCATATGGGTTTTGAAAAAATATCTTTAGTAGGTCAAAAATTTATGGAATTTTTAAATAAAGATGAGCAAGTAGTATAATAAATCATTTTGTCATTGCGAGGAGAAACAAAGTTTCGAAGAAGCAATCCAAGAAAAATAACCGGAAAACAATAAATGAAACAATCCAAACAATATTTTATTTACATAATTACAAATTTTGAAAATGGGACTCTTTATACAGGCGTTACAAATGACCTTGTCAGAAGGATTTATGAGCATAAGAATAAATTAGTGGATGGTTTTACAAAAAAATATGATTTAAACAAGTTGGTATATTACGAAATTTTTGATACAATAGATACAGCGATATTTAGAGAAAAGCAAATTAAAGGCGGCTCAAGAAAGAAAAAGTTGGATTTAATCAATAAATTTAACAAGAGTTGGGATGATTTATATGAACAGATTATTTGATTTTTTTTTGGATTGCCGCGTCGCTTCGCTCCTCGCAACGACAATAGGGATATAAAATGAGTGAACAAAAAACATTAATTTTAATAGACGGGCACGCGCTTGCATTCAGGCAGTTTTTCGCGCTTGAAAGAACAGGGATGAAAACCTCCGACAACCAGCCGACTTGGGCTGTTTATGGGTTTTTTAAAGCTGTTTTTGATTTGCTAAAAAACCAAGACATAAAGCCCGATGCCATAACCGTCGCATTTGACGTTGGAAGACAAACCTTCAGGGTTGAAAAATACGACCAGTACAAAGCAAACCGCGAGGCTATGCCCGATACTATGAAAAGTCAAATGGGGCTTATTTTTGAAGGCTTAAAAGCTTTTAATATTCCTATTTACACAAAAGAAGGCTTTGAGGCAGACGATGTTATAGGAACAATTTGCGAAAAAGCAACTGAATTAGGACATAAAACATTGATTCTGACAGGCGATCAAGACTCTTTTCAATTAATT
>JAUZPS010000037.1 GCA_030705945.1 Bacillota bacterium | reverse complement strand
TATATAAGTTACGAAAAAGATTTTACATTAAAAATGCAGTTAATACGTCTGCATTTTACTATCAAAGCTGAACTTTTCGCAACTTATGAATCAAGGTGTATATTTTGCAATATAAAAAAGTATGTAAAATGTTTATTGCAAAATATATAGCTAAAACATATATCTAAACGTGGAGATATTTTCTTATGGATATTCCGCTCCCTATACCCCCAACCATGGTTCCGATTATAAAATAAGAACCTATGACATACAATACTATTGAATTTATATCTATAAAATTAAAATTCTCTCCGACTATACCCTTACTAACCTGACCTTCAATTGTTGTATAAAAATAATAGGTTATTACAAAGGATATAACTGCGCCTATAAAGCCTATTATAATTCCTTCGACAATAAATGGCAAGCGGATAAACAAATCAGTAGCTCCGATATATTTCATGATATTTATTTCTCTTCTTCTTGCGAATACTGTCAATTTAATGGTATTAGAAATAATAAATATTGATACTGACAACAGAATAATCAATATTAGTATGCTTATTATTCGCGTCCAGTATGATATACTTGAAAGCTCTACTACATTATCCTCTAAAAACCCTACATCATCTACGCCTTGCAGCTTTTTAAAATCCTCGACCACACTTTTTATATGTTCGGGGTCTTTTATTTTAATTATAAATGATTCAGGCAGAAAGCTTTGATCATAGCCTTCTAAAATTTTGCCATTCTCCTCCAATAGCTTTTTGCATCTTTCTAACGCTTCTTCTTTTGTTACCTTTCTCACATCTGATACATATTGATTTTTCTGTATCTGAACTTCAAGACTATCCACCTGTGTTTCATCAAGCTTTGAATCACAATAAACTTCAATCTGAAGTTGTTTTTGCATAACATCATCAATTTTGTATTTTATATTAACACTTATAAGCAAGAATATACCAAACACCAGCAGTGACGCGGTTACAATAATTATAGAGGCAAGAGACATAAGCTTGTTCCTATATGCGTTAATAATTCCGTCTTTAATTATGTATTTCGTGGTTCTTATCTTCATTCTCGTACAAACCTTTCTCCTGATCTCTTATAATTTCTCCCTTAGAAAGCGCTATAACCCTCTTTTTCATAGCATCGACAATGCTTTTCTCGTGAGTCGCCACAATTATGGTAGTTCCCATTTGATTTATATCATTTAGGAGCTTGATAATTCCCCATGAGGTCTCAGGATCTAAATTTCCTGTTGGTTCATCCGCGACTAAAAGGGCGGGATTATTCACTAATGCTCTTGCTAGAGCCACTCTCTGCTGTTCTCCACCCGATAGTTGATTTGGGTAAGCAGAGGCTTTTTTGCTCAAACCCACAAGTCCCAATATCATAGGAACTCGTCTGCGGATCTCTTTTGGCATTGCCTCAACAATCTGCATTGCAAAGGCTACATTCTCATACACTGTCTTTCCGGGAAGAAGTCTAAAATCCTGGAATACAACTCCAATACTCCTTCTTAGATGAGGAATATCCTTCCTCCGCATTGTAGAGACATTGAAACCGTTAACTATAACATCTCCTTCTGTTGTCTCTTCCTCCCTTAATATGAGTTTTATCAGAGTAGATTTGCCCGATCCACTTGGCCCAATGAAAAATGCGAAATCACCTTTATTTATTTTTAAATTAACTCCTGATAGAGCTAATGTCCCATTTTCATACAACTTTGTCACGTTCTCAAACTTAACCACAGCAGTACCCCTAATTTTTATTTATTTTTCAACCTACCCTCACTATAATCCAGATACTTCTTTACCATAAGGGCAATTTTAAAAATTACAGCATCATTAAAAGACCTTATATCTAAACCTGTCAACCGCTGAACCTTATCCAACCTATAAACTACGGAATTCCTGTGAAGATACATGACTCTTGCAGTTTCAGACACATTCTGGTTGTTCTCAAAGAATTTCAGCACAGTAGTTACAGTATCATTATCCAATTTTTCTTTTGTTTCATGCTTTACTTCTAATTTATATTCTGTTTTATCTAAAAGTTTAGCTTCTCCAGAAAAGACTTCATTAAGAAATAGCCTGCATAGCGTCGGCGGAAGCTGATAGATCAACCTTCCAATGCCTAAGTTATTGTAGTTTATAACACTTTTTTCACTTTCAAATATGCCTCCTATAAGTATTGCTGACTGAGCGTCTTTATAAGAAGTCTTTATATCTCTTATATTCTCAGCAATAGAACCGATGCCAATGGACGCGTTTACCATAACCTCAGCATTTAATGTATCCAGGATGGTCTGGGCTGTCATATCTATTTCGTTAATATCTTCTTTATTTTTTAATTCCTTAATTAAAATAGTATTCCCTTCATCTACTGCTATGACAAAATCCTTTGATTTATTTGGAAATAATTTCAAAACAACATCATAAACCATATCACAAACAGACATGTCTTTTGTCTGCTCAGTCTTTATAAGGATCACAATCCTTGAAACATTGTTTATAAGATTTAATTCTCTTGCTCTTTGAAGAATGTCGCTTGGAAGAATATTATCTAAAATAATATTCTTTACAAAAGTGTTTTTATCTAACTTCTCTTCATTGAGGTTATTTATGCTCATCATATTTATCGAAATCAAGGAGAGAAACTTTAGACCTATTTCCCCATCCATTTCCAGAAATACAATACCCTCCAGCCTGTTACGGTTAAAAATTTTCTGATATGAAACTCCGCCAATACAGAGTATTCTCTCATCTGAATGAATTATTTCCATAGCGTCTTCGCTAGTTGAGCCTATTTTCATTTCATCGGAACATGCAACTATAACACCATTTTCATCAATAATACCAAACTCTGCAGTTATTGTCTCCTTAATCTGATGTATAAGATTTTGATATAATTTAGCATGCAAAATAAGTCACCCCATTAAATTTTTTAAGGATACAATAATTTCCCATATGTTTAAAAATAATTAAAATCGAGGCATATATTTTGCAATAAAAAAATGGATGTAAAATGTTTATTGCAGAATATATAGCTTCACCCTTTTTTATAATTATACACTAAAAATTCAAAAGAGGAAGATTAAATTTAATCTTCCTCTTTTATGAGAATAAAACTTTTATTCTAATAATTTTATATTAATTCATTATTGTGCGTTCTGTTTCTTTGTCAAAGAGATGGATTCTGTTAGTATCCAAAGCTATCTTTATAATATCTCCTGCTCTAGCTTTTGTTCTAGGATTTACTCTTGCAGTAAAGTCAACGTCATCAACTATCATGTAAAGATAAGTTTCAGAACCGAGGTTTTCTGTAAGTTCGATTCTCGCTTCAACTATGCTGTCTGACATCTGTTCTAAGAATGCAGGTTCGTCATGTAAGCATTCAGGTCTGATTCCTAAAATTACTTCCTTGCCTATATAATCTGTTCCTTCAAGCTTCTTAGCTTTTCCTTCAGGCAATCTGATTGTATCTTTACCGAAAGTAAGATAAATTGATTCTCCGCGTCTATCAACCTTTGCATTGATAAAGTTCATCTGAGGACTTCCTATGAAGCCGGCAACGAACATGTTGCAGGGTCTTTCGTAAAGAGCTTGTGGAGTATCAACCTGCTGTATATAACCATCTTTCATAACAACTATTCTTGTACCCATTGTCAAAGCTTCTGTCTGGTCATGTGTAACATAAATGAAAGTTGTTTGTAATTTCTGATGGAGTTTGTTGATTTCAGTTCTCATCTGAACCCTTAACTTTGCATCGAGGTTTGAGAGAGGTTCGTCCATTAAGAATACTTTTGGTTCACGAACTATAGCGCGGCCAAGAGCAACCCTCTGTCTTTGACCACCTGATAAAGCCTTTGGTCTTCTATCTAACAAATGTTCAATATCAAGAATCTTAGCAGCTTCATGAACTCTTCTTTTTATTTCATCCTTAGGCACTTTTCTGAGTTTCAAACCAAAAGACATGTTTTCAAAAACTGTCATATGTGGGTACAAAGCGTAGTTCTGGAAAACCATCGCAATATCTCTGTTTTTAGGGTCAACGTCGTTTACGAGTTTGTCGCCTATGTACAATTCTCCTTCAGATATATCTTCAAGCCCAGCTATCATTCTGAGTGTAGTAGTTTTTCCGCAACCTGAAGGTCCAACCAATATAATGAATTCCTTGTCTTCTATATCGATATTGAAATCATTAACAGCTGTAACACCGCCAGCATATCTCTTATATACATTTTTTAGCTTAACACTAGCCATTTTTTCTCCTCCTAATAGATCGAATGCAAATCGTTTAATTAAGTTTTAGTAATTTCTTAATATAACTATAACATTTATAATAACATTTTAACAGACATACATATTAACAAATTTTCTACTGGCAACTTGGTCATTTTGCATAAATATTTATATATTTATAGAAGCATTTGTATATTTAAAAAATATAATCACATATATTGAATTTTTATGCAATGGGATGTATAATTATGTAATCGATAAATTGATGTTTCACAGGAGGTTGTTTATGGTTAATGTAGGGATTATTGGCGCTACAGGCTATGTTGGAATTGAAATTGTAAGGCTGCTGCAAAAGCATCCCGGCATAAAAATCACTTCAATTGTATCACAAAACTTTGTCGGACAAAAAGTATCTGATATATATCCTACCTTAAGAAATGTATTTGATATGAAATGTGATGCTCTTGATATAGAAGCCATTTCGAAGAAGGCTGATATTTTTGTTACAGCTCTTCCCCATGGAGTATCCAAAGAAGTTATACCGAAACTAATAAATTTGGGCAAAAGAGTTGTTGACCACAGCGGTGACTTCAGATACAAAAATGTTGACGTTTATGAAAAATGGTATGGCATAAAGCATGAAATGCCCGAACTTTTAGAAAAGTCCGTATATGGTCTTCCGGAACTGTACCGCGACAAGATAAAAGACGCAATGATAGTTGGAAATCCGGGCTGCTACCCTACATGTTCCATAATGGGTTTAGCTCCCCTATTGAAAAACAAGCTTATAGAAACCAAAAATATCATAATTGACGCGACGTCAGGCGTTACCGGAGCAGGTCGCAGCACTGATCTAGCGTATCAATTCTGTGAATGCACTGAAAACTATAAAGCGTATAAAGTGTCAACACACAGGCACACCTCAGAAATTGAACAGGAGTTGAGTTTTTTAGCTAATGAAGAAATGCTCATTTCCTTTACTCCTCACCTTGCGCCTATGAAGAGAGGAATGCTTTGCACATCATACGCAAATTTAAAGAATGAAACCTCATCAAGCGAATTAATTAAACTTTATAGGGAATTCTATAAAGATGAATATTTTGTAAGAGTTTTAGATGAAGGAAAGCTTCCCGAGACAAAATATACTGTAGGTTCAAACTTCATTGATATAAGCCTTGTTGTTGATAAGAGACTTAACAGGGTTGTGGTATTATCCTGCCTTGACAATTTAGGAAAAGGCGCTTCTAGCCAGGCTGTCCAGGATCTCAATATAATGTGCGGTTATGCTGAAACAACCGGACTTGAAAGTCCTGGATTATATTTGTAAACTTAATTAGGGCGTTTCAAAAAATTCCTTGTTCAAGTTTATACGACGAAAACCCATTATATCAAGTTTTTGAAACGACCAGTTGCTAAGTTTTTTTGGTACTATATAAAAAGCAATTAATCTTTTACATTTGCCTATCGCAAAATAACGTTAAAGCGTTCGTTATTTTGCTCCGTCAAATGTAAGATTAATAGTGCTTTTTATATACCTTATATTCACAAAACTGTTTTGAAGTATTCTTCAATATTTTAAAGAATTGAAGAATATTTTTAAAGTATAAAAGAATTAGGAGGAAAAAGAGATGGACAAATCCATGGAAGCAATTATAAAGAAGGCTGAGATACTTATAGAAGCGCTTCCGTATATTCAAAAGCTTAACGGAAAAACCGTCGTTATTAAATACGGCGGAAATGCAATGATCAATGACGAATTAAAAAATTCCGTGATGGAAGATATAACTTTACTTAAGTATATTGGGATGAATCCGGTTGTTGTTCACGGCGGCGGACCTGATATAAACAAAGCTTTAAACACCTTCAATATAAAGAGTGAATTTATAAACGGACTTAGAGTGACAGACGCCGCTACAATGGAAGTTGCTCAAATGGTCCTTGTTGGAAAAACTAACAAAGAAATAGTCTCGCTGCTTAATCAAAAAGGCGGTAAGGCGATAGGGCTTTGCGGCGTAGATGGAAATCTCATTGAATGCGAACAGTATACTACGGTAGTTGACGGAAAATCAACTGATCTTGGCTATGTAGGTAAAATCACAAATATAAACTCCAAGGTTTTGGATCTTATAGCAAAAGATGAGTACATACCAGTTGTAGCTCCTATTGGAGTTGGCAAGGACGGCAGAAGTTACAATATAAACGCGGATACGGTAGCAGGCGAAATAGCCGCTTACCTTAAGGCTGAGAAATTGATGCTTCTTACAGATGTTGAAGGGGTCAAAACCTCAAAAGACAGCGACGAGATATTATCAGCCCTGACAACAAAGGAAGTATACGATTTAATTGACAGGAAAATTATTCAGGGCGGAATGATTCCGAAGGTTTTAGGATGCATAGACGCGCTTGAAAAAGGAGTAGGCAGAACTCACATCATCGATGGAAGGATTCCTCACTGCATACTTCTTGAGATATTTACCTATAAAGGTATTGGAACAATGATAATGAAGGAAAAGATTCTGTACTACGAAAACGAAAAGCTATAAACAGCTTGTTTATTTTGATATTGACCTTATTACAATTTTACAGTTCAGCACATTAATATATAGAGAAATCTACTCTTATATTAATGTACTGAACTGTTCTTTTTTGAATATTATGCGCATAAATAAAAAAACTTTATCGTAATGCATATTTACATTATAAAAGTCGTCCATGGTTATTTTAACTCATTGCGAGTAATATTATTAACAAGGGTCTAATATAACAACATTAAACAGAACGATTCCTACAAATCCTAAAATAGCGGCTTTTAAATTAAAAATATAAACCATGATTTCCAAGGCATAAAATCATTGCATTTTTATACATTTATCTGTATAATTATTAATATCAATTTAATGATCGGAGGTTTTTAAAATGGAACTTAATGAAATAATCGAACTAGATAAAAAATACTTTGTAAATACATTTGGAAATAGGACTCCAGTATGTTTTGAATACGGAAAAGGGATAAATCTTTGGAGCACAGACGGCAAAAAATATACAGATCTTTTTGCTGGTATTGCGGTAAGCGCTTTAGGGCACTCGCACCCAAACCTTGTAAACGCTATAAAAGCCCAAGCTGAAAAATTTATTCACTGTTCCAATCTCTATTATATTGAGTCTCAGGCAAAGCTTGCCAAACTTCTTGTAGATAATACCTGCGCGGATAAGGTATTCTTCTCCAACAGCGGAGCTGAGGCAAATGAAGGAGCAATCAAGCTTGCTCGAATTTATTTCAAGAAAAAAGGAATGCCCCATAAATTCGAAATTATAACTTTGGAAAAATCCTTCCATGGAAGAACCCTTGCAACTATTGCGGCTACAGGTCAGGATAAATACCAAAAGCCCTACAGTCCATTGACGCCTTCTTTCTTAAAGGTACCTGCTAATGACCTTGAAGCCCTTAAAAACGCCATAACCGAAAACACTTGCGCGATTATGTTAGAGCCTATACAGGGCGAAGGCGGAATAAACCTCATATCAACTGAATACATGAAAGGAGTAAGGGAATTATGCGACAAAGAAGGTATATTCCTTATCCTGGATGAAGTTCAGTCAGGCTTAGGAAGAACAGGTAAGCTTCTCGCATATCAGCACTTCGGTATTGAACCGGATATCTTTACTCTTGCTAAAGCTCTTGGAGGCGGGTTCCCTATCGGCGCTATGTGCGCGAAGGATCATGTGGCTAAAGCCTTTGAACCTGGCGATCATGGGTCAACCTACGGAGGAAATCCTCTTGCATGTTCAACCAGTTTTGCGGTAATGGAAACAATATTAAATGAAAATTTGGTTGAAAACTCCGCTAAAATGGGAGATTATTTCATAGGCCAACTTAACAAATTAAAAGAAAAACATAGTTTTATCACAGAGGTCAGGGGCAAAGGTCTAATGATCGGAATTCAGTTAAGCAATGACAAAGCTAAGGAAATCGTTACCGCATGCTTCGAAAATGGTTATCTTATCGGTAATGTAGGTCCTTCAGTTATTCGCGTTCTTCCACCTTTAATTTTGAAACAGGAAGACATTGATGGATTCATTCAAGTGTTTGACAGAATATTATCTAATTTTGCTTCCAAATAAGTTGCGAAAAAGATTTTTCATTGAAAAAGTAACTTTTGATAAGGGCGTTTCAAAAAATTCCTTGTTCAAGTTTATATGACGAAAACCTATTATATCAAGTTTTTGAAACGACCAGTTGCTAAGTTTTTTTGATACTACCTATATAAAAAGCACTATTAATCTTACATTTGAGGGAGCAAAATAACGAACGCTTTAACGTTATTTTGCGATAGGCAAATGTAAAAGATTAATTGCTTTTTATATAATATTGATTGAGGGATCAATTTTGAAATTTAAGGGGAGATTTCATGAAATCAGTTTTAGTTCTTGAAGATGGCTCGTATTTTACAGGCGAGGGTTTTGGCCGAAAAGGCGAAACCTTTGGTGAGATAGTTTTTAATACCTGTATGACTGGATACCAGGAAATAGCAACTGACCCTTCCTATAATGGCCAGATTGTTGCTATGACTTATCCTCTGATAGGCAACTATGGCTTCAATCAACTCGATAATGAGTCCTACAAGCCTCATATACAGGGCTTTATTGTAAGCGAACTCTGTGATTATCCAAGTAACTGGCGTTGTGGAATGGACGCTGACAAGTTTTTTGAATCCAATAATATTGTTGGAATTAAAGGAATTGATACAAGAGCTCTGACACAATATATTCGAAAATTCGGAAGCATGTTCGGCGTTATCTCTACAGAATGTGGAAATATAGATATCCTGCTAGAAAAGCTAAAAGCTGAAAAAGAGCGCAAAAGAAACCTCGTAATGGAAGTAACGACTAAGATACCAGTCTATAAGCCAGGTCCCGGAAAAAGAATTGCGCTTATGGATTTTGGCGTAAAGAACAATATAATCAAATCTTTACAAGCCCGTGACTGTTATATATGCATTCTACCAGCTTTCTCTACCTTGGATGAGATTATGAAGCATGATCCTGATGGAATATTGTTGTCTAACGGCCCTGGGGATCCTATGGATTTATTATCAGTAAAAAGCACAGTTCAAAGCCTTCTGGGTTTGAAACCCATGCTGGGAATTTGTCTTGGTCATCAGTTACTTGGAATTGCTTTGGGAGGAGTTACATACAAGCTCAAGTTTGGTCACCATGGCGGTAACCACCCAGTTAAGGATTTGACTACAGGACGCTGTTATATTACTTCACAAAACCATAACTACGCCCTTGAAAAGGAATTCTCAAAGGATGTAACAATAACTCATATCAACGTAAATGATAATACAGTTGAAGGTTTCAGACATAACAGTTTGCCCATATTAAGCGTTCAGTATCATCCTGAAGCTTCTCCTGGACCTCAGGATTCAGCTTATATTTTCGATGAATTTCTGAAGCTTTTGTAATATATTTTGCAAAATATATAAAACATATATTCAATTTTATGGTGGAGGTCAATATGCCAAAAAGGGATAATATAAAAAAAGTGCTCGTAATTGGATCAGGGCCTATAATTATAGGCCAGGCGGCGGAATTTGATTATTCAGGAGCCCAAGCCTGCAAATCGTTACGGGAAGAAGGCATAGAAGTGGTTCTCGTAAACAGCAATCCTGCAACTATTATGACCGATAGAGAAATAGCGGATCATGTTTATATTGAACCTATTACACTAGAATTTTTGAAAAAAATTATCATAAAAGAAATGCCCGATGGCATCTTAGCTTCTCTCGGAGGACAAACGGGTCTCAACATGGCTGTTGAACTTGCGGAGGATGGTATTTTAAGCCAATTGGGAATTGAACTTCTGGGCACCTCCCTTCAATCCATCAAACTGGCAGAAGACAGGGATCTTTTCAAGCAAACCATGCAAAGAATTGATGAAAAGGTTCCCAAAAGCGCTATTGTAACAACAATGAATGACGCTTTGGAGTTTGCCTCAAGCCATAAGTTTCCGTTTATAATAAGGCCCGCGTACACCTTGGGTGGAACAGGCGGAGGCATTGCAAAAAACATTGATGAGTTTGAATATATATGCGGCAAGGGACTAAAACTCAGCATGATAAGCCAAGTGTTGCTAGAGCAAAGCGTCGCTGGCTGGAAAGAAATTGAATATGAAGTTGTTCGTGATAACGCCGATAACTGCATAGTTGTGTGCAATATGGAAAACTTTGACCCTGTAGGCGTTCACACAGGGGACAGCATAGTTGTGGCTCCAAGCCAGACACTATCGGATATCGAATATCAAATGCTAAGATCCGCATCCATAAAAATTATCCGTGCTTTGGATATTAAGGGCGGTTGTAATATACAATTCGCGCTCAATCCACACAGCTTTGAGTATGTGGTAATTGAGGTAAACCCAAGGGTTAGCCGATCAAGCGCTTTAGCTTCTAAAGCTACGGGTTATCCAATAGCAAGGGTTGCCGCAAAAATTGCAATTGGTCTGAACCTTGATGAAATCAGAAACTCGGTTACAGGCAACACATATGCTTGTTTCGAGCCTTCTTTAGACTATATAGTAACAAAAGTCCCAAGATGGCCTTTTGACAAATTCATTACAGCTGACAGGAGCCTTGGAACTCAAATGAAAGCTACCGGAGAGGTAATGGCCATTGGACGAACCTTCGAGGAATCGCTCTTAAAGGCGATAGACTCCCTTGACATAAAATTGAACTATCAGCTTGGATTAAGCTTATTTGAAAATAAAACCGTTGTAGAGCTGCTGGAATTTATTAAGCAGCCTCACGATGAGAGAATCTTTGCCATTTGCAAAGCTCTGCAGAAAAAGGTAGCCCCTGAAGCTATTTCTAAAATCACTGAAATAGATATGTTTTTCTTAAAAAAACTTGAGAAAATTGTTAATATGGCAGAGGATATAAAAAATGCCGGAATTGCGTTTTTAGACTATGATCTATATACTAGGGCCAAAAAAATCGGTTTCGGAGACGCATATATTGCAAATCTAACCAGTGTGCCTCTTGAAAAAATAAGCGCCTTAAGGCATAAGTTCCCTATCAATCCCGTTTATAAGATTGTTGATACCTGCGCCGGCGAATTCGAAGCAGTTACGCCATATTATTATTCTACCTATGAGGAAAAAGATGATGTAAATGAAACAGAAAATAAAAAGGTTCTGGTCATTGGCTCAGGGCCAATAAGGATAGGTCAGGGAATAGAGTTTGACTACTGCAGCGTTCATTCTGTAAAAGCTCTAAATGAGCTTGGATTGGAGTCTATCATAATCAATAATAACCCCGAAACTGTAAGCACGGATTTTGATACCTCCGACAAGCTTTATTTCGAGCCTCTTACAAAGGAATGCGTTTTTGATATTATTCAAAAAGAGAAACCACTTGGAGTTATTGTTCAATTCGGAGGTCAAACTGCAATTAATCTGGCTGCGCCTCTTCAAAAAGAAGGAGTTCAGATACTCGGCACCTCCGTTACCGATATTGATGTAGCCGAGGACAGGGATAAATTCTTAAAGCTGCTTGAAAAGCTGGATATACCTATTCCTACTGGAAGTACTGCATTCTCTATTGAACAGGCTAAAGTCATCGCAAACAATATAGGTTATCCGGTATTGGTGAGACCCTCCTATGTTTTGGGCGGGAGAGCTATGGAAATAGTATATAACGATCAGATGTTAGATGAATATATGGGCCTTGCAGTGGATTTATCGTCAAGACATCCTATACTCATTGACAAGTATATAGAGGGAAAAGAAATTGAAGTAGATGGAATATGCGACGGAGAAGATGTTCTGATACCAGGAATCATGGAGCATGTGGAAAGAGCGGGAGTTCATTCAGGCGACAGCATTTCCATATACCCTTCACGCTCGCTCTCTCAGGAGATCAAAGATACAGTTGTTAACTATACCGTAAGGCTTTCTAAAGCATTAAATGTTAAGGGATTATTCAATATACAATTTGTTACAGATAGCTCGGACAAAGTTTATGTAATTGAGGTAAACCCAAGAGCCAGCAGAACAGTTCCATATATGAGCAAAATCACAGGAATTCCAATGGTAAATGTAGCCACAAAGCTCATTATGGGCTGCAAACTTAAAGAATTGGGCTACACTCCAGGCCTTGCTAAAGAAACTGAATTCTATGCTGTTAAGGCTCCCGTGTTCTCATTCTCAAAACTTACAACAGTTGATACCTTCCTCGGACCTGAAATGAAGTCGACCGGTGAGGTAATGGGTGTAGACAAGGATTTTCATTCTGCTCTGTACAAAGCATTTGTAGCATCGGGGCTTAAAATCCCCTTAAATGGAACCGCGCTTATTTCAGTAGCAGATAGAAACAAGGAAGAATGCAAGGATATAGCCCAAAAATTATGGGATCTTGGCTTCAAACTTTATGCAAGCGAGGAAACTTACCTTTATCTTTCTAGGACAGGAATTGAGGTTGAAGTAGTTTCAAATGAAGAAATACTTGATTACTTAAAAAATGACAGTATTTCATTGGTTATCAATACCCCCACAAGAGGCAAAATTCCGGCAAGGTTGGGATTCCAGTTAAGAAGAACGGCTATGGAATACAATATTCCGTGCATAACTTCAATTGATACCGCGAACGCTGCTCTTGAAGTTCTTGAGCATATTATTAACCAAAGTGATGCGGAAGTTTATGCATTAAATGATTACTCAAATAATTCTGCCAAATAATTTTTGCATTGGTAATTTTTCATTAGTAATTTATGTATTAATATTTTTTACCTTAGGGCGTTTCAAAAAATTCCTTGTTCAAGTTTATATGACGAAAAACCATTATATCAAGTTTTTGAAACGACCAGTTGCTAAGTTTTTTTTGATGCTACCTTAATGATCTTTATGATAAATTTTAATAGGAGGAATTTATAATGGAACATTTAATCAGCTTATATGATTTGACACTAAATGATTTTCAAGAAATATTTGATCTGGCGGAAAAGCTTAAAAGACAGCTTAAGGAAGGTATTGAACATCAGCTTTTAAAAAACAAGACCCTCGGAATGATATTTACAAAATCATCCACAAGAACAAGGGTCTCCTTTGAAGTAGGAATGTACCAGCTTGGTGGATATCCTCTGTTCTTAAGCTCAAACGATATTCAATTAGGACGCGGCGAAACAATCTATGACACTGCTCAAGTTCTTTCCAGGTTCATTGACGGTATAATGATAAGAACTTTTAAACACAGCGACGTTGAAGAACTGGCGAAATACGGGAATATTCCTGTCATAAACGGACTTACCGACTTAATGCATCCATGCCAGATATTAGCTGACTTATTTACAGTTTATGAGCATAAAGGCGATCTCAAAGGTTTAAAGCTTGCATATGTAGGTGACGGCAATAACGTTGCCAATTCACTGCTTCATGGCTGCGCAAAGGTTGGCATGGATATAGCTGTTGCTGCCCCTAAAGGCTATGAATGCGATAAAGCAATAATATCTGAAGCCAGCAGCGACGCAAAAATTTCCGGCTCTAAAATATTACTAACCGAGGATCCTTACGAAGCAGTTAAAGACGCTGACGTAGTATACACTGATACTTGGGTAAGCATGGGTCAGGAAGATGAAAAAGAAAAACGCGTAAAATTATTTATGCCATATCAGGTTAACAGCGATTTGTTTTCAAAAGCAAAGGAAGATGCTGTATTCCTTCACTGCTTGCCTGCATACAGGGAGTATGAAGTTACTGCTGAAGTGATAGATGGCCCTCAATCACTTGTTTTTGACGAAGCAGAAAACAGAATGCATGTTCAAAAAGCAATAATGGCATTACTTATGGGAAAATAATCGGGAAGGTATCTGAGTATGAATTATTCGTTTATCATAAGAAAAGCAACTTCTGATGATGCTGCTGCAATTCAAAATATTACAAAAGAAGCCTTTAAAAAATATATGGAAGATACAGGCTTTTCAGGAACGATGGAAGCTCTTGAAGAAACCATGGAAGATATCATAAAGGATATAGAAACAAAAGAGGTATTTGTAGCATTTATTGATGATATTCCTGTTGGTTCAATACGTTTAAAAATAAATCCTGACAATACAGCATATATAAGTAGATTCGGAGTAAGTCTTCAATACCACAATATCGGTATTGGAAAATCTCTGATGAACCTTGTTGATAAACTTGTTAAGAGCAGAGGCATCCGCAAGGTAAGTCTGCATACCGCTTCTAAGTATAAAGATCTGATCAGGTTCTATTACGGCAGAGGCTTCTACATAGAATCCACGTCAAACGATCGTGGATATATCAGGGCTCGTCTAGAAAAAGAATATGACTAAGAAGCCTTTAAAAAGGAATGTGTATCTATCAAATAAAGATGTTCCGTGGCTTATTCATGGGCAACGCTGATGGGTCATCAATTTAATATCAGTACAAAAATCAAATCCCTTATAAATCAGATTCTATCTGGTCTACAAGGGATTTTTTATGTTCACTTCTTGATAAATACATCTATCCTTAAACAAAACCGATTTAACCTTATCAAATTGATTTTCTTTTCAGGGCTAGCTGTCGATAATACCGTATACTCAAACCAAATCTAGAGAATAAACAGTCGAATATTGTCATATATTTGGATCTTATGGATATTAATTATATTTTTCGCGTGATTTTCCATAAAACTGTTTACATTTGATATTTTTTGGATTAAAATAAACATAATTGATATCATTATTTTCCATTAATTATAAAATAATGATATCATATACTAAATTTAGTTACTAAATTTCTTTATATCTAAAATAAATTCGTTATACTTATCTGTAGCAATATATATTTCCATATCGCTAAGTTAGGTATCAGATCAGTAATAGATATAAAATATATTAATTTTGGAGGCATAATCCATGTTTATTAACATATTAAACTTCAAATTTATAAATGATATAATTCTAAATACTTTGTTTCTCTCAATACCTGAAGAATTTTTTGTTGTAATGTTTACCTTGATATTAATTGGTGAATTTGATTATTGGAGAGAAGAAGAATGCCGTAAGGTTTTTGATGGCTGGGATTATTTCAGAGTATTTTTGCCGGTCATATTAGGCGCTTTGATTTCGAATATATTGAGATTTCTGAACGTAGATACTTATATGGTATCAATTCTCACAATCTCGTCCATCTTCGTATCAATTATTCTAACGGGGGATATCTGGGGCGATTCAACAGCTTTAAAGTGGATTAAAAAGGCTTTTGTATTTTTAATGCTGGCTTCGTTAATAACCATAACAGTTGAATCCTCTTATGCCCCATTTATCATATATGGATCTGGTATATCCCTGAAGGAATTAAATGATAACGTCCTTATGAATTTTTTAAGTTCATTACCTACAAGAGTTATACAATATTCAATATTAGCTTTTCTTTTCGCAAAAAAGAGGACACTTTTGCAAGGAAAAATTCTAAAAACAATTTTTGAAAGTAGCGGACTTACAATTTTTACTTCTGTTTTACTGTCCTCTAACGTAATTTTTATGATAGCAATCATGAAAGCAATAGGTTCTGAAAAAGTACTCTCTCATTTACCCTTCGAATTAAGAGCAATAATTATAATAGGAACCTGTATTTTTCCATTATTAAATATATTTATATGCTTTAGTAGCATATATTATGTGAAAAATAGAGAGTCTAAAAAGAATCAAATGATTGTGCAAAAATTGAATTACCTGTCAAATAACATAAATTTATTTTCAGATAGCAAAAAAAATGATGGTGTCAAGTGGAAGCTATTTGAAATTCAACAAGAAATCAGCGAGATATCTAAAAACTTATCTTGATTCCATCTGATGAAAAGGAGGAAAGTATAATGAAACGAGGATTTTGTAGTGTTTTGTCTGGCTTGTCGGCTCTCTTATTTCTAATTGCATCTTTGAGCGCCTCATCAGCATGTATTTTTTGGTTCTATCAGCCTAAGGTGCCTAAAAGTTTAAGAAAATCATAGTATACGCTCAATAAAAAAATTATTTATATTATATATTATATAATCATATAAAATTAGTTTTATATGATTTTTTTTTGCGTTTTTATTTTAATATCATTGGCTAACTCTATAAATCTAACATTCTCAGGATTTCGCGCAAACGAATTAAGTTCAGCCGACAAGTGATCCAGATTAGGATTTCTCTCATCAGAAAACCCGATCAAATAATCTACTGTTACATTAAAAAAGTTGGCAATTATTTTCAGAGTATTTATATTAGGCTCTCGGGTGTTATTGGCATAACCGTTAAAAGTTGATTTCTTTATCCCGAGCATGGTAGCGATTTCTCTTTGTTCCAGCCCTTTTTCTTTTATCAGTTCATGCAGTCTTTCCCCTAAAGAAATACGATTCATAAATTTTTCTCACCCTTAGGTTAATTATAATTGTTCTTCCAGCTTTTCTAGCGCAAAAAGCCATTCATCCTGAAATCTAGTCATATTAATCATAAGCTCGTTTTATATATAAAAAGCACTATTAATCTTACATTTGACGGAGCAAAATAACGAACACTTTAACTTTATTTTGCGATAGGCAAATGTAAAAGATTAATTGCTTTTTATATAGATATAAAACTTTACATCTGGTTATCTATGCCAGAAAATTTAGATACGTTACTTATTTATAACACGATAAACTTATTATAGTTATACTTGATATATTTGTCAAATATTTTAGATAACATTGGATAACATTGAGTACTCAAATAGCATATTACTTATTAAACATCTTGTACATCATTATTGACAATACTCATTTTGAGTATTATAATTATTTATGCCAAGTGGTAATTGATTACATTAATAACAAAAATTAAAATGGATATAAATGCTAGGAGGGATAGTAAATGAGCGCAAGCACTGTAAAAGCAGACATCGAATGCTGCTTAACCGATTATCTGAATGATTTGGTAGTAGAACTGGAAAATACAAACAATTTAAAACAAGCTAATAAAAATTTTGATATTTATTTTAGGGAAATACGAAAAATATTACCCAAAGAAAAGACTAACTTACTAATTAAATTGGATGATTCTTATACTGCTATTCTTCTTATGTATCAGGAGTATTTTTATAAACAGGGATTTAAAGAGGGCTACAACGAAGGTTGTATCAATGATTCAAAAAGCAAAAAAAATAGTTTTAAAGTTCACTGTTCAAGACTTAATCTAATGCAAAAAATACACAAAATAAAAACCTATTTAGATTAATATATAAAAAGCAATTAATCTTTTACATTTGCCTATCACAAAATAACGTTAAAGCGTTCGTTATTTTGCTCCGTCAAATGTAAGATTAATAGCGCT
>JAUZPS010000369.1 GCA_030705945.1 Bacillota bacterium | reverse complement strand
TTAGAGTGTGCTTGAGAATCTCTTCATTAGCTGCTTTAAGTCCATTGTTCATATTTTCCAGTTTCTCTGATTTATCCCTTAATTCTTCGCTCAATTTATGAATAGTAGTTATATCGTTAAATGAGATCAATCTTCCAATCATTTTGCCTTTCGAATTTAATACCTGCTGTGCAATGACAGAATACCATATATCCCGTGTGGTTCTTATATGAATATGACCTGAAATTCTTTTTTCATTCTTTGAAAGCATTCCCTTAAGAATATTCTGGGTGTCATAATTATCATCAGTAACTATCATTAAAGCTTGAGCAAACACACCTAAGGAATCGGACTCATTTATATGACAGACATGTTTAAATGCATTAGAAAAAGAATTGTTGAATCCAACAATGTTAAGTCTGTTGTCTGCAATAAGTATTGATTGGTCCATAGATTGAACAAAGGAAACAATTGAGGCTGGGATTATATTAAAGAGTTTGTATCTGAGGGCGGATAAATAAAAAATCAGGGTTGAGCCTGCAACCATGAATAAAGGCGTTATCTCGACTACTTTTATCAGAAATATTCTTAAAACAATTGCTGATGTAACAGTTGAAAGTATTATAATTAATATGGATTTATGTATTAATGAAAGTTTTTTGTTTCTTAAAAAGTTTCCGATTAAAATAATATTCCCGATAATTACATGTATTAGCATGAAAAAAAGGTCATAAAAATATTCTGACGAGAAATTCATGGACCTGTCGTTTGGAATCCAGTACAGCAATTTGTGTATTGGATTTGTTATAAAGAAGACAAGAATTATTACTGTAGGAATTGCAGTGAATAACTTGAGTTTCGTTAAGACTTTGCCTGATTGCTGTCCAAAATAAAGACAAAACCATAACCAAAAGACACCTGAGCAACAAATGCCTGCAAAAATCATGCTGTAGGCAATAAACCTTATAAATAGATGGTTTTCAAGAACTATCGATTCCATAATAAATCCTGAAGACCAAGCTGATAATAAAAACAATAATATAAAAAAACTTAATCTAAACTTTCCGGGTTTTGCCCTGAAATATATATCACAAGCTGCTATTGCCGATAAGACAAGGGCTATGGTTGCAAATAGAAAATTGATTCTTGCATAATCAAACATTGGAATATCTTCCCTTTGGAGGTTTTTTATATTTAAAGCGAACTGATATAAAACTTTACATTTAGTTATCTGTACCTTTATACAAGATAGTTTTTAGCCGCATACAGCGCAAGTTGTGTTGTATTTTGGATTTTAAGTTTATTATACAGCGCTTTCTTTATAACTTTTAGTTTTGAATGTTCTATTTCAAGTTTCGAGGCAATTTCTTTTTCTGTTATCCCCGTAACAATCATTTGTATAATTCTGATTTCTTTATAAGTAAGGTTGTCATTATAAAGATGGAGGTTATTAAAATAATTCTGTTCAGTACCCTCAGATATAATAGCTGAAGAAACAATTTTTATTAAGTCCTTATGAAAGGAGTAAATTCCTTTGCCGGCATTTTTTAATACGGCAACGAGGTCATCCGGGTCAATACCTTTTAAAATGTAACCTTCTACTCCGTACTTTATGCACAATAGAGCTTCTTCACGGTCAATACCGGTAGTAAAAACAACTACCTTCACCTCAGGGAACTCATTTTTTATCGAGCATATGGTCCGGATACCGTTACAATTGTTAAGGCGTACATCAATAAGCAGAATATCGAAATCCAATGTTCTGCACAACTCTATAGCTTGGTTGCCATCTGAGGCATAACCTATTACTTTGATTTCTGTATCTTTTTCTATGAAGCGCGCAAGGCTATTTCCTAATATGCGTATTTCATCAACTATGATTACTTTTAACATTTACAGACGTTCCCTCTTTCATTATCATAGGCAGTCCTGCAATCATTAAAAGGATTTTCGAACAATAATTTTGGAAAATAATTCCTTCGTTCTGATTCCAGAGTAATCCCTATTTTAGTTATAAGGCTTTTTAGCTCTGGATTCAAGTGACAACTGTAATGAGTTTAACGTTAAATTGTAATTACTTTTTTAATCATTTAAGGGCGTTTCAAAAAATTCCTTATTCAAGTTTATACGACAAAGACCCATTATATCAAGTTTTTGAAACGACCAGTTGCTAAGTTTTTTTGATACTACCTAATATGATTTCTCTTTATAATATGTTATGTTTAACAGCAAAAAGAGCCAATTGCATTCGGTCGTTCAGTTCTAGCTTCCTCAAAATTTTGGAAACCTGATTTCTAAGATGACCTTCAGAAATAAAAAGTTCTTTTGATATCTCTCTATAACTTTTTCCGTTAATAAGGTATCGGATAATTTCTTTGTCCTGAAGGGATAAGAGATTGTTTCCGTTTTTGTCATAAAGATTAGGAACGGACTTATCATCTATTGAAGGACTCTTTGTTTTTTTTGCAATAGAATCAAAGGCACTTTTATGTATTGAATACAAGCCTTTATATGTATTTTTAATTGCCGCAATCAGCTCTAAAGGCTCGATATCCTTGAGAACATAACCTTCTACACCGCTTTCTAAAGCGGTTTCAACATCTTCCTTCTCCTTAAAAGTTGTCAGTATCATTACCTTTATTTCAGGAAAGCTTTTCTTAATGAGTTTTGTTCCTTCTACCCCATCGCACTCAGGCATCTTTAAGTCCATCAATACAATGTCCGGTTTTAGATCCCTGCACATTTCATAAGCTTCTTTTCCATTGGAAGCAGTACCCACAACTTCAATATCTTTATCAGCTTCAAGCATAAATTTGATACTATTTCTTAGTATGGCAACATCGTCCACAATCAGTAATCTGATCATAAATTTCCTTTCTTACTTATCAGGAAAACATTCAAACATCGGAGTATGGTTTTCAAGCAGTATGTTTAAGTGGTTAATATTCAAGTTAAGAAATCTCAATTAAAGTATACCAAAGAAAGCTGCCGTTTGCTACAGTAATTAAAATTGAATACTTGGAAATACATTTGCTTTGGATTTATTAAAATTCATTAATTATAAGGGACTGTTGAAAATATGTATTATTTCAACAGTCCCTTATTTATGGAAACTTATTTTTTGATCCGAATTAAAGTATATAAAAAGCACTATTAATCTTACATTTGACGGAGCAAAATAACGAACGCTTTAACGTTATTTTGCGATAGGCAAATGTAAAAGATTAATTGCTTTTTATATAGGAACCTTTAACCTAATTTTCATTCTTAATCTCCCTGACATAAATTTTGTTGACAATGGTCATATATAAATTGTATTATTTGACAGACTTTGTACCAAGCGGCTATTATATAATAGCCGCTAATTACTCTTATAAAACGCTTTGCCGCTCACTGGAGAGCAGGAATTGCAGGAACTGCAATCTCCACAGCCGCTTACCCCTAGAATAGCGGAGCTTTGTGATATTTGGAAAGAGCAATTTTCTATTTCGTGCTCATGAATGTTTTCAAACCTTACTTTGTTATCAAAGAATTCAATATTTAAGGGATGCAGCTCCATCTTTCCAAGGTCAAACATATTGGGCTTCAAACTTGGCTCGTAAGATATCACCTTACCGGTATTATCACGGACAATTACCTTATCTGTTGAAGTCATCAGTGACTTGAGTCTTCCATTGCTGCTAAAGCATAAGGAGTTTGAATCACCGTGAATCCCGATCGCGCTTGAGTTAAATGCCTCCAATTTGCCTATTGGCGTATTGACAGAAACAGGAATGTTTGGTTCCATAGATTTTATCGAACCATCCGGGTAAAATGTTATCCCAATTCTCACAGTTACCAATCCGGCTGGAGTCAGTACTTTAAGCTGATCCTTCGGCCAAAGTGTGATGCCTTTTATTTCTCCGGTTTCGTAGAAATAAATTGATATAACTTTAGTTTTTATCTTTCCAAAACTTAAATTCAAAAAAAGTATCGGCGCGAGTTCATATTCATCTTCCTCGGACCAGTATCCTGTGATTTTACCGTTTAGTGGGAATAATCGTTTGATTGCTCCACTTTCATAAAACACTAATAGCTCAGCTGGAAAGATGCCGGCAGGAGTCTTAATTTTAGTCTGTTCGTTAAGAGCTATGCTTTTTAGGCTGCCGTTTTTATAAAAGGATAATGATTTTGTGAACTTTTTTCTCAGATTGCTGTCATTATACTGAGCTGCTAAAATTCCGAACTCAGTAGAGATTTCATTATAGGTGTCAAGCGCGAATTCCTTAATTTGACCATTCTCATAAAAGTCACAGGTGGAAATACCGTTTATAATACCATATTTTGTTTGTATTGAATTTGTCATTATAATACACCTCCTACATTAACGCTCTATTCATTGCAAGTCTTCTTAAAAATTCTAACGATATACTCATTTTCATTAACTTTGGTTATCTCATGTTTTAAACAAAGTTTATCAAATTCTACATTAAACCAAGGCGGAACGTGGCTGCAAACAACTTCTAACATATGAAAAGATTCATTTTTGAGGAAAGGGAGCAGCACTTGCTTTGAAGTAATAGAAGTTTTGGTAGCAAGCAGCTTTTTTAAATCAAAAAAGTAATTGCCTGATATTTCTGTCTCAGTGGGCAAAGGGCTTATATCTTCTGCAGCCTCTGGCTTGTCGTATTCTTCCTCTTTGCTTAGTGATTCAGATATCATGTCTAGAAAAGCTTCTGAGAATTCATGGGTTTCACAGACAGCAAAGCCTTTTTTGTCCATCTCATTATATGGTATTCCTGAAATCTCTGATGCGGCAACAACCTTAACATCTTTGATTTTATCAATAAATTCTGATAATGCTTCCCTGAAATCTATTATACCTTTTGTCATATCAAGAAATACCGGAAACTCTCTTGATATAGCCCATTTATCTTCAGTTTTTTCAAATATTTTTACAGAACTAGGTTTAAATACTGAAGTAATTTTTCCATCTTCGTCAAGAAAAACTGCTATCTTAAGTGACATCAAATTCATCCCCCCTGTCTATTTTTAATTCGAAATGAAATTAATATTGAAAAAGTCATTGTTTTTATATAAAAAGCCTCTAATTAACAACTTTCTAGTTATTAATTAAGAGGCTTCATGGCCAAGTTTCTATATTAAAATTATTATTAATCTATATAAAAACACTATTAATCTTACATTTGACGGAGCAAAATAACGAACGCTTTAACGTTATTTTGCGATAGGCAAATGTAAAAGATTAATTGCTTTTTAT
>JAUZPS010000368.1 GCA_030705945.1 Bacillota bacterium | reverse complement strand
GTATCAGGATAAAACCGTATTGATGTTTGATACTTCATCATACTCATTCAATGAATTAAGAAAAGCAGCGTCTACGATTGCGTACAATTTAAATAAAATTGGTGTAAAAAAAGGCGACAAAGTTGCGGTATTGATGAATAATCGGGTTGAATACATATTTTGCTATTACGCGTTGGCGTTAATAGGAGCTTGGGTTATACCTATTAATATACGCTATGAAGCAGCCGAGCTTAAGAATGTTCTAGCAAATTCTGAAGCTTCTGCGATTATATATGAAAAGCACATTGATAATTTTAATGTTTTTAATGCGATTGAAGATATGAAAAATGATCTGCCAATGCTTAAAAACTTCATAGTTTGCGATAATGAGCCTATTGAAGGCAAGGTTCTATTGCCGCGTATCTTGGAATTGAAGGATGATGAAAGTTTTGAAGATGTGTTAAAAAAGGTAATGGAGATTGAGAAAAACGTTGAGGAAGACGCCACTTTCCTGCTGGCGTATACCTCCGGAACAACTGGAAATCCCAAGGGCGTCATGCTTCAGCATAATTATTTTGTGTCAATATGTCACAACCTCAATGATTTATGGAGCGTAGAAAGAAATAATGAAGTTAAAAATCAATCCCATGGAATAACAATGTCTGTTGCTCCTTTATATGCCGCGCAAGGATTTATGGCTCTCTTTATCGAGCTTCTTACCGGTGAAACAATTCAAATGTGCTCAAGCTTTATACCCAACGAAATATTAAGATATCTTAATCAGAAAAATGTAATTGCTTTTCATACCCAGCCAACTTTCTGGAATCTTTTGCTTACAGTTCCTTATTTCCACCATCTAGACCTTACTCATCTGCAGCGATGCGTTGTTTCCGGATCCTTATGCGCCCCGACACTTGCAAAAAAAATTGCTGAATTGACAAAAGGTATGGTTATTAATGCTTACGGTCTAGTAGAAGCGACCTGTATTTCAACTATCACGAGACTTGATGATACGCCTGAGGTTACCTTTAATACAATTGGACGGCCTGTTGATGGGGTAGAGTATAAAATTGTAGATTCCGACAGAAATGAAGTGCCAAAAGGCGAAGTTGGAGAACTTGCTTTAAGGGGATTTAACATGAAGGGATATTATAAGAATCCAGAAAAAACAAAAGAAGTGATCGATGAAGAGGGATGGCTTTACACAGGGGACCTTGTTAAATTGTATGATGACAGAAATCTCAGTATTGTGGGCAGATCCAAGGACATGGTGGTGCGCGGAGCGTTTAATGTTTATCCTAGCGACATTGAAGATTGTCTGTACGAGTTTGATAAAATACACGATGTAGCGGTTGTAGGCAAGCCAAACGATATAATGGGAGAAAGTCTTGTGGCCTTTGTAGTGCCCAAACCAGGGGCGGTATTGAAGGAAGGCGATATCATGAAATTCTGCCGCGGGAAAATTTCTAATTACAAGATACCTGATGATGTATTCTTTATTTCTCAAATGCCAATATTGGAATCTGGAAAAGTTAAAAAGAATGTTTTAAGAGAATGGGCTGTTTCAGGAGTGCCTGAGTCTCATCAGTTATTGTTCAATAACCAAACGATTTTAAATGTTTAGAAAGGAGAATACGATGACTGATTTATCTATGGAGGATTTTAAAACAATAATATCCGATCATCTTGGAATTAACATTGATGAGATAAAACCAGAATCCAATTTTATAAATGATTTTCGGATAGACTCATTGTCCCTTGTCAATTTTATAATAAAGCTGGAAATGAAGCTGGGAATTAAGCTTCCAACAGAGCAGCTTGTACAAATGCGCGACATGGAAACAACTTATAAAATAATTAGCGAGGCGATAGCAAATAAATCCGCAGGCTGATTAAAGGCAAACCTGTATATAACTTTACAGTGGTTATCTATAAAAAATAAAGAAAGAAGGTTAAATATATGGAAAGCGTTAGAATAAAGTCATTTTCATATTATGTGCCCGAGGGAAGAATTACCAATGAGCAAATCGTTCAGCCTTTTATTGAAGCAAATAAAGATCATCTTAGTGAAGATGATATAAATTTTATTTCATACAGCTGCCAGAGAAAATTTGAATTTTTAGGAGTAAAGACGCGTTCCTGCGGCGCTGAGGGAGATACTGCGGTAGGAATGGGAGTCAGGGTTTGTAAAGACGCGCTTCAAAAAGCGAATATTGATCCTAACGAGGTTGACTGCGTAATTTTTTCCGCCGTAAGCAATCCTTTTTTTGAACCCTCCTTTGCAACTGTTATTGCAAAAGAGATAGGCATTAAGGAAGGAGATTTTTTTGATGTTGGAGATACTTGCAATGGTTTTTTAAAAGGCATTGAAATTGCAAGCAATTACCTAGCATTAGGCAAGTACAGGAATATCCTCGTAGTGGCCAGCGAGCATCCATACGAAGTTGGGGAAAGCATTCAGGATACTGCGCGCATCGAAGTAGTAGCTGACATTGATAAAAAGTTCTCAACATTTTTTGCGGGCAGCGGAGCGGGCGCGTTTTTACTTTCAAAAGATGGCGATGGTCCGGAGATAAAGCATTATTTCCAATACAGAGAAACAGAAAATTGGGACATTTCTTTATATACCTTACCGGGTATAGCATTACCAAAAACCAGGTATGAAAAGATATTAAACGGCATTTGGGCAGATCCTTATAGTCTGTCTGCTCAGGTAATACAGAGAATGCCCCCGTTTTTACTTGAGAAATTCAAGGAAAGTGATATTGATATAAGTAGAATCGATTTGTTTTTTACACATCAGTTAGGAGATAATATTACTTTTGCAACTTTAGATAAACTTGGAGTGGACAAATCAAAATCTCCTATACACACATTTAAGGAATATGGGAATCTTGCGGCAGCAAATCTTCCTGTATCAATAGGTATGGCAAATGAGTCAGGACTTCTTCAAAAAGGCAAAAATATATTGATGATGAGCAGCGCCTGTGGATTGACATTTGCTGCTATGTACATAACTTGGTAATTAAATGTAATGGGGGAATGTTTATGGAAAGCGTTTCGGTTCGGCAGCCTTTTTTACTGCTAAATACGTTAGATAAAGATGAAGATTTCATTAAAAAAATTGTTGAAAAAAATTACAATTTGCTTGATGATGATGTTGCAATGGCAAGATTCAGAGGAAATATAATCTATCAGCTGCCAGGAAATACAGGGGTTGAAATAATAGCATGGCAAAGGAACATATTAAAAGTAAGGAGCGGCTACAGCTCAGCGCCATGTATTTTAGTTCTTAGAGTCAATGAGTCCGGGAAGATCGAGTCTATTGATGTTGATCCTTCTTTCAGAGGGAGTAAGGGCATAGTTTGTTCCCACAAATACTTTGATAAAGTGGTTAAGAAATTAATAGGATTTAAAATTGATAATCTATACTTGAGTAAAACCAAGACAAGCGATACTCATTGCTTTCATTTAACTGAAGTATTACGAGGCGTCTTTACGGCTTATAAGATATTTTTAAATGAAGGCTATGATAAATTGGAGCATCCTGGATTATTTTATGAGGAAGAAAATCTAAATTCATACGTTGAGGGAAATGATTTATACCTGTCAGGTCTTCAGGCATACAACAATAATAAACTTATTCAGTATGCTCTGAAATTCGAAGACATTTTCAACAAGGTTTGCTTTGACGAGAACGGCGCAATGCATGTTTATAACGGAGTAAAAGTAGACTTTATCTTAAACAACGAAGTTGTGAAAAGTAAAATTGTCAACATAAATCCCAAGGATAACAGCTATCCGAATTTTTCGGAATTTATTGTTGAATGCATGCCAATATTTGAAAAAGCGATAGAGGCTTCAGGCAAATTTAAAATATTTAATACAAATACTTATATATTCGCATTGATAGGTCTGCTCACCCAAGCTGTTGCCGTTAAAATGTTCGGTCATAATTATGATTATGTGTTTTACATAATAAATAACATTCAGAGAATCAATAATGTCCCGTCTTGCATAGGAGGTTTATTAAATCAGGATGAAGCAGACAGGTTTTTTCCTGAATTTAAATTTTCAGATATTTTTGGAATTTAAATATTTTGCTTAAAATAAGAGGAATGGGGAGTTTTACTTGGATTGGAACATGAGTAATCTTGAAAACGTATCAAAGCTATATAAATTGAATAATACCTTTTTACCATATGATAAGGAGCTGACACTTTCTGAATTATTTGAAAGACAGGTTGCTGCTACTCCTTTAAATATTGCGGTATCTTTTGGCGAGGGTAATATTACATATTCAGAATTAAATGTCAGGGTAAATAAGCTTGCGCGGCATCTTAGAGAAATAGGCGTTAAAAGGGGCAGCCTGGTAGCGGTTATTCTGAAACGGTCCATAGATTTGTATATCGCTATTTTGGGGGTATTAAAAGCTGGAGCCGCATATATACCTATAGATCCTACATATCCTGATGAGAGGGCGCAGTACATGATTTCCTTTAGTGACGCGTCTTTGGTTTTGACATCGGAAGAAGTCTTATCGACATTTACCTATTCAGGACCTTCACTTTTTATTAATGATCCTGAAATATTAAAAAATGAGGCGTCAAATCTTCCTATTATAAATAAATCAGAGGATCTTGCATATGTCATTTTCACATCAGGGTCTACCGGAAAACCAAAAGGTGTTATGATAGAGCAAAAATCAGTACATAACTTTTTTAGGGGTATCTGTGAACTGATTGATTTCAATTCATCGAAAAAAATACTTGGACTGACTACAATATCATTTGATATATTTGCGCTTGAGACATTTTTACCCCTTTTTACAGGAGCTCAGATCGTATTGGCAAATGAACAACAGCAAATTGATTCTAAATTATTAAATAATCTCATTATTGATAATGAGATTGATATGGTTCAGATTACTCCTTCAAGATTACAGATGTTATTAGCTCACCCAAAAAGCCAGGAGTCATTAAATATAGTTAAAGAGATCATGGTTGGTGGAGAAGTATTCCCTGTAAACCTGTTATCTAAATTGAAGAATTTCTCTCACCTTCGGATATTTAATATGTATGGTCCCACTGAAACGACAGTCTGGTCTACTGTCAAGGAGTTGACAAATTCAGACAGGGTTACGATCGGAAAACCTATTGCCAACACGCAGTTATTTATAATAGATGAAAACAACTCCTTTGTAAAAGATGGAGAAATAGGCGAGTTGTGCATTGCAGGCGACGGATTGGCAAGAGGATACTT
>JAUZPS010000367.1 GCA_030705945.1 Bacillota bacterium | reverse complement strand
TTATATCAAGTTTTTGAAACGCCTAGTTGCTAAGTTTTTTTTGATACCACCTAAATAAAAAACCAGTAGATTATGCATAATATGCAGTATCATTACTGGTTTATTTAATTTTATAAATAATAAATCCCAGGTTTATTATTTATAAAAAACACTTTCTTGTTAAAAGTAGAATTTAATAAATTTATTACAGCAGACAACAGTAATAATTATTATTGAAAAAGAGTTTAATACTAATAAACCTGTACCTTTAAATTTTTTTAGTACGGGAAAAGAATCATAAACATAAAATATGCCTAACATATTTATTAAGTGAATTATTCTATAAGAAATAATCAGTATGGAAATTTCTTTAAATATAATGTTTTTAACAAAAAACATACAGAATGAAAAAAATAAAACAACGATAATATTACCGACAACTTTTATTCCGGTTAATAATTTCTTTAAGTCTATATCTGGTAAGTCTTCAAACTCTTCCTCTATTTCTTCCTCAAAAATTTCACTTGAGTTTTTTTCACCAAAAAGAACCCCATTAATATTTTTTATTGAAGATAACAAAACAAAAACAGACAGTATTGCTAGGAAGACATTAGGATTTGCAAATAAAATAATTATTGGAATTATAAATAGTAAGAAAAATATAAATATAAGACCTTCAGATTGCATCAATTTCCACCTTTAAATATTATTTATTAAAAGATTAACTAATATATTTTGCAATAAACATTTTACATCTATTTTTTATATTGCAAAATATATACCTTGATTCATAAGTTGTGAAAAGTTCAGATTTGATAGTAAAATGCGGACGTATTAACTGCATTTTTAATATATAATCTTTTCGTAACTTATATAATATAAATCATGAACAGTATTTTTAAAATTTTCTGTCGATAAATTATGTTAGCGACAGGTTTACAAGAGGATGCTTTTTAAAATTATAAGCAAGCTCATAAAATAGTTATGTTAAAAACCGTTAGTATCAACAGATAATGAATTATCAATTATAATTGACATTTGACCACGGGTTATCTGATCATCTTTCTCTAAGCTAAGATTTTTATCAACACCAAGTTCAGAAGCTTTCTTGAGGACATTATCGGGCCATTTTCCGTCTAGAGTTTTTTCATAGCCTAATGCTCTTATCATTACAGTTAAAGCCTCAGCATAGGTAATATTACTTGTAGGTCTGAATTCCTTTTCGTTATTACCCATAACAAGTTTATTTTTAACAGCTGCCTTAATAAAAACATATGCCCAATTCTTTTTTAATACATCTTTAAAATCCAGTTTGATGTTGTCTGTATCTGTATCCTTATCATATCCCATCATTTTTACAACAAGAGTAGTAAATTCACTTCTATTTATCTTGTTTTGTAGTCTAAGTTGACCGTCGCTATATCCTTGCATAATGTTCAAGCTAACTAGGTTATTTGCCGCAGCTTCCTCAAAAGATTCATCAGCGATGGAATTTAAGGGAAGAAGAATAATAAAAGATATTAAAATCAAAGAAGCTAACTTATAATGTTTTTTAAACTTCAAATTTTTCACTCCTTTAAATTATACCATGTTATTAAGTCTTTTCAAAATCTTATATTTTAATTATACACTAGATAATTTCTATGTGATATTAAAAATAAATTACATAAACAAATAGATAAACAAGCTTTATTTAAAACATATATATTTTACAATAAACATTAACATCCATTTTTTATACTACAAAATATATACATTATATAGAATAAAAAATATTAAAATTACAAACAATAATCAAGGAAAAGAATTACAAATTATTTATATCAAAGGATAGTTTAAGGAATTTAATAAAAATTTTATACTTTTGGAGGTATATTATATGTCAAAAACAATTGTCGCTTTATTTGATAATTATAGCAGCGCTGAAAATTCAGCATCTGAAATAAAGAGAAAGGGCCTTAGAACAGATGATATATCTATTCTAACTAAGGATGAAAGCCATGGTAACGCTGGTACTACAGCTACAATGGGTACAGGGGATAGAAATTCCCCTAGAGCAACAAATGATAATATTTCTGATGGTGTTGTAACAGGTGGAATACTAGGCGGATTAGCAGGTTTATTAATTGGAGCGGGAAGTATGGTTATACCTGGTTTGGGAATTATTGCAGCAGCAGGGCCAATTACCGGGTTGCTTTCAGGAGCGGTTACAGGAGGTGTTGTTGGAGGTTTAGTTGACTTAGGTATTCCTGAAAATAGCAGTAGAAAATATGAAAGTGATATCAGATCAGGTAAAATACTTTTTAGTATGAGGACGGACGAAGATAAGGTTGATCAAATAGCTAATATTTTAAGGAGCAACAATGCAGCTAGTGTAGATACTTACTAAGAAAATTAATAAATTTTTATGAATAAAATTAGCGCTTTTTAACATTTTGGATAAGACTAGAAATTTGGTATGTTAAAAAGCGCTAACTAAAAATTGTTTTAATAAAATTTTAATTAATTATGCTCATTCACGGGAGGATTATCGGCGTCATCAACTCCGGTAACTACAGTTTTTTTCGGTTTTGGAGTCGGTTTTGCCGATGTTGGAACAATACTTGATGTCTTTTTAGTACCGCGTTTTATTTCCCTCGCCATAGCTCTGTAATAACTGGAATTAATTTTTGAATCACTTATAACTTTATCACCGATCTTAACAATTTTATAAGTATCGATAACATATCCTGGAGCGCCTGAGGTTAATATTGATGTAGCCCCTGCATTCATCGTTGGGTCGTCAGTGTATTTAGTTTCAAAATCTATCTTTTTAATAGTTTTGGTATTTATAATAACTTTTTTATTTGGTGTATCGTTTGTTCCTAACAATGAGAAATAAATATTATTGTCGCTTGAAACCCAGCACTTTATTTTTAAAGGCCATTTAGTTGAGTTCCTAAACTTTAAATCAACATCAGGGTATGAAACTGCTGCATCCGTTCCAAAAGGCACATATGAAACTGTAAATTGGTGGTTGGACCTTCTCAATACATCCAGATCGGACAATAGTATGGCATTATATAAAGTAGTAGAAACCTGACATATTCCTCCGCCAATGCCATCAACAACTTTGCCTGCTACATAAGTATGAGCTGTCTGATAACCATCATCAGGAGTTCTTTCTCCAACTGTTTCATTAAAAGAAAAAGTGTCTCCAGCGCCAAGTATTTTACCATCTATTTTTGATGCTGCAAGTCTAATGTTTACTCCTCTGTTAGAATCATTTTTGCTGCCTGTATTAAAATGAGTGCTGAAGGAGGAGAGTTCATCCTTAAATAATTTGCTGTACAAGTCATCAACAGTTATTTTGGGTTTCGTAAAAATTACTGGAAGAACCTTCTCGGAGTCTTCAGTAAGCTCCAAATCACTTACAATTGATGCTAAAGCAGACTTATCAATACTTCTTCCATTAACATGTTCCTTTATTGAGTACGTTTTTCCATTAGTTTCAAATTTAGCATCTTTAGGTGGCATGGATATTTGTTTATAATAATTTTCTATATCCATCTTAGCTGGCTTTGTTTTTGTTGTAGGAACATCAATTGGGCTAAACACTGATTTTTTAAATTCAGCTTCAATTAATTGATATGTTGCGGTTTTGTCTATATCTTCGCCGATATGCCCGGATTTTAAAATTACCTTATCATCTAGAATCTTAAGTTCAGGGTTCTTAACCGGATTAGTTATGCTTTTACTCAGTTTGTTTATAGCTTCATCAAGCTTATCTTTTTTATAATTATAGCTCAGTTGTATAGTTTTTTTATCTTTTCCAGTTGAAAGAACTTCATAAACTCTTTTAAAAATATTGCCTGATCTAGCTATAGAATATGCTTCTTCGACAGCTTTGTCGATATTATAGCTAAAGTTTAAGTCTGAAAGAGGAACTTCAAGAGTCGTTTTCTTATATTTTAATATAACCGACTTGTTCTTTATTGAATCCAGATAATTGGATTTTAATGATCTTTTTAGATCATCACTCGTTAAACCTTCAGCTTTAAAGCCATTAACGTAAACTCCATTATATACTTTGTTATAATTTAAAACAGTAAATAATGAAAACCCTCCAAACATGGCAGTCAGTATGATTAAGGTAATAACTGAGACCATAACTACTCTTTTAACAGATTTAATTCTCTTTTTAGAAATCGTCTTTTTTGTCCTTTGAATTTCTGTATTCATTTTAAGCACTCCATTTAATTAATTTAATAGGTATTGATTTTAAATAATTTATAATAAATGTTAATTATTTTATAAATAAACCTTGATTTATGTAGTATCAAAAAAATAACTGGTCGTTTCAAAAACTTGATATAATGAGTATTCATCATACAAAACTTGAACAAGGAAATTTTTAAAACGCCCTTATAAGTTGTAATTCTTATGGCTTTCTATATGCTTTGTAATAAACATTTTACATCCACTTTTTATATTGTAAAATATACCTTGACTCATAAGTTGTGAAAAGTTCAGCTTTGATAGTAAAATGCAGACGGATTAATTGCATTTTTAATGTAAAATCTTTTTCGCAACTTGTATAGAATATCGTGTATAATTATAATCATATATTATAAAATACAATGAAATTTATATAGAATGAAAAATGAATATAAAAAAGATTCAATATTGATCTTTTATTAAACTATTTATATTAAAATCAATTAATCCTTAAATTTATATACCGCAAGATGCCGTTAGAACCGTTCGTTATTTTTCTTTGCAAAATTTAAGATTAATAATGATTTTAATATTAGGTAAAATAAAAAATTCATAAAACAATTATTAATGCAATTGTTAGTCAAACGCAGAATTAGAAAATCAATATGTAAAAATCTTTTTTATTCTATGTAATTTCCCTTAAATGTATATATTTGTATAAAATAACATATAAAAAATAGTGTAAAGCTTCATTAATATTATCGCAATTTTGAGACAAAAAAACAATATATTTTTATATGTTATTTATTTCTAAGTAAGAATTATCAATCATTAAGAAATATATTATTAATTAATTTTTTTATAGAAAAATATTGTTAAAAGTATTAAAATAAACTTAGAACTATATAAGTTGCGAAAAAGATTTTACATTAAAAATGCAGTTAATACGTCTGCATTTTACTATCAAAGTTGAACTTTTCGCAACTTATGAAGCAATGTATATATTTTGCAATATAAAAAATAGATGTAAAATGTTTATTGCAAAATATATATATAAGTTGCGAAAAAGATTT
>JAUZPS010000366.1 GCA_030705945.1 Bacillota bacterium | reverse complement strand
TGCAAAATATATAATTATTTATGTTAATTTAGTTTTGATACTACCTTATCTATATAAAAAGCACTATTAATCTTACATTTGACGGAGCAAAATAACGAACGCTTTAACGTTATTTTGCGATAGGCAAATGTAAAAGATTAATTGCTTTTTATCTATATGTTTTGCAAATGAAGATGCTTTAACTTCATTTGCTTATGTAAAATCTGAAGAATTAGTCTTACGAAAACCTACAAAACATAAACAAAGAAATTTTTTTAAAACTCCGTTTTAAAAAGAAAAAAACTCGATTTTTTATCGAGTTTAATCCAAATAATCTTTTAATTTTTTACTCCTGCTAGGATGTCTTAACTTTCTCAAAGCTTTAGCTTCAATTTGACGGATTCTTTCCCTTGTAACATTAAATTCCTTACCTACTTCTTCAAGAGTGCGGGCTCTTCCGTCATCAAGACCAAACCTCAATCTTAAAACCTTCTCTTCCCTTGCTGTCAATGTGTCAAGCACGTCTATCAGTTGTTCCTTTAAAAGTGTAAAAGCTGCAGCTTCCGCCGGCGCCGGAGCGTCATCGTCAGGAATGAAATCACCAAGATGGCTGTCTTCTTCCTCGCCTATAGGCGTTTCTAACGAAACAGGTTCCTGAGAAATTTTCATTATTTCCCTTACCTTATCAACAGACATTCCCATTTCTTTTGCGATTTCTTCTGGAGCAGGTTCTCTCCCAAGTTCTTGAAGCAGCTGTCTGGATACCCTGATAAGTTTATTAATAGTTTCAACCATATGAACAGGTATTCTTATGGTACGCGCCTGGTCCGCAATGGCTCTTGTAATTGCCTGTCTAATCCACCATGTCGCATATGTGCTAAATTTGTAGCCTTTTCTATAATCAAACTTTTCAACAGCCTTAATAAGACCTAAGTTACCTTCCTGGATTAAATCTAAGAATAGCATTCCCCTACCAACATATCTTTTTGCAATACTTACAACAAGTCTCAAGTTTGCTTCAGCTAAACGGCGTTTTGATTCCGAATCGCCTCTTTCCATTCTTTTCGCAAGCTCAATTTCCTCATCAGCTGATAAAAGCGGAACCTTCCCGATCTCTTTGAGGTACATTCTAACAGGGTCATCAATACTAATACCCTCTGGTATTGATATATCTAAGTCCTCTTCTGTCAGTTGAATGTCTTCCATTTCAGCTTCTATATCACCAACAACGTCTATACCTACATTTTCTAAAGTTTCATATATTTTTTCAATTTGATCAGGCTCTAATTCTACTTCTTCGAATGCGTCCATAATTTCTTTATAAGTCAGCATTCCTTTAGATTTACCCCTATCAACTAGTTCTTTCAATATTAACTTTCTACTCTCACTGTTTGGTTTCAACAGTTACCCTCCCTTCAATACAACTCATATTTAAAGCCCTTTTTTCTTTTGCAAGATCATTTTTAATTCCGCTTTTAATTTTTCAACAACTCCTTCTATAACAACATTCTTGCTACTTAACATTTCCAGAATTTCTTTTTGTCTTTTCTCAAGTTTGCTTAATTCAATTTTTTTTAATATATCCAAAACAGCTTTTTTATTGTCTTCAAAATTGCATTCATCTTGAATTATTCTCGCATACTCATTTGCTGCTTCAGTTCCTATAACATTAAGGAGTTCTGCAGCTACAATGCCTTTATTATTATCAAGCTTATCCAATACAATTGAAGCAATTTGTCTGTTTTCTTCATGAAAGTAGTCTAGGTTTATTTTTTCTTTAATAAACCTATAAACGCTGTTGTCCATACAAAGAAACACTAGCAGCATTCTTTCTAAATGAATTAATTTTGATTCTTCATTTCCGTTTAGGTTAATAATTCCCTTATTTGTTTTATAATTTTGTATATCTATAACATTCTTTTTAATAATGTTTTTGGGCTTTGTCCTTTTCATAACTTCCGTATAAATTGCTTCTTCTGAGATGTCATAGTCTTTTGCAAGTTTTTTAATATTCATCTCGCGTTCTAACCTGTTGTCCACTTTAGTTAAAACATCTGCTGTCTTATTTAAAAACTTGATCTTTCCTTCAGTAGTTGTAAGATCAATCTCGCTTTTCAGAACCTTTATCTTATACTCTATAAGAGATAATGCTCCGCTAAGAAGATTTCCGAATGCAGCTTGACCATTTTTTTTAATGAATTCATCCGGGTCTTTTCCATCAGGTATCGACAAGACCTTTACATTACAACCTATATCGCTAAGTAAATCAAGTCCTCTCATTGTTGCTGCCTGACCCGCTAAATCCGCGTCATAGCATATAATTATTTCCTCAGCATACTTTTTTAATACCCTGCCTTGACTTTCTGTCAAAGCTGTGCCTAAAGACGCTACTGCATTTATTATTCCACTCTGGTGTAAAGATATTACATCCATATATCCTTCAACAATAATTAGGCTTTTTTCACCTGAGTTTTTTGCATAATTTAGCGCGTATAACGTCTTGCCTTTATTATAAACCAGGGTTTCAGGAGAGTTCATATATTTAGGATCCTGATACCCGGAACTGTTTGTCTTAGCCGCAGTCATTATTCTTCCGCCAAAACCGATTACGTTACCTCTTAAATCAAATATGGGAAAAATTACTCTTCCCCTGAATCTATCAAAATAACCGCCGCTTTTATTCGGTATAATTAACCCGCTTTCCTTTATCGCTTCTTCATTAAAACCTTTTGATAACAGAAACTTATATAGCGAGTCCCATTCTTCAGTAGAATAGCCCATTCCGAACTTTCTAATTGTATTTTCGGCTATTTTTCTTTCCTTTAAATAATTTCTTGCTTTTTCTCCCTTGGTTGAGTTGAGTTGATTGTGAAAAAAACGAGCAGTTTCGACGTTTATTTTCATAATCTCCTGCTTAATAAAAGTTACCTTCTTTTCCTCTTCACTCTCACCTTCGGGTAATTGTATCCTTGCCCTATCAGCAAGCAACCTTACAGCCTCGATAAAATCAAGGTTTTCCATATTCATTATGAAATGAAAAACGTTGCCGCCCTTATCACAACCAAAACAACGAAACATCTGCCTTGAAGGAGTAACGCTGAATGATGGTGTTTTCTCCTTGTGAAAAGGACATAAACCAAACATATATTGCCCTTTTCGTTCTAATTTGACATATTCACTGATTACATCGACTATATCATTATTTATTCTTATTTCTTCGATTAACTCATCTGGAATCAACATTGCCATTAACCAACCTTAAACGCCATATATACCATATATAAAAAACATAATTATTTCAAGTCCTATTTTATAGGTATCAAACTGCAAAATTAGTTTTACAAAAATTTATTTACAAAAATAATGATATTTTAATATAAATGAATTATAATTAAAATAAACCTTAAAACATTGTTTAAAAACTACTACCATTTTAATTTAAAGCTCTACTTTTATTGTCCCGCAAAAATGCCTGAACTATTAAATTCTAATTGTATAATTTTATTGCTGCCATTTAATACTTTATAAATAAATGTCTCTTTTATAAGTATTTCTTCGACATATTTATAAATATTCCTTCTTTTTTTCAATAAATAAATATATACAATTTAACATTATCTATTTTTTCATTATTTTTTCAATCATATACCTTTAATTCCAATTTATTTATAAATATAATAAGGGAGTTTCAAAAAATTCCTTGTTCAAGTTTTGTATAATGAAAACTCATTATATCAAGTTTTTGAAACGACCAGTTGCTAAGTTTTTTTCTGATACTGCCTAAACTTAAAAACTCCATGACTCTGGAATAAAAATATCATGAAACTTCTTCACAGCATACCTGTCAGTCATACCTGCGACATAATCGCAAACTACTCTGTCAATTCCATACTGTAGAAGCCATTTTGACATATCTTTCGGTATAAGTTCCGGTGTCTTAACCAGATACCTGTAGAGTTCTATAATAATATTCTGAGCTTTAGCTTCATCTTTTTTTACTATTGAACCAACATAAATATTCTTAAACATATAATCCCTAAGTTCATCTTTAGCCTTCTGAAACTCCTCGCTCATTGCAATTTTATTTTCGTTTCTGCTATTTTCTATTATATTAACAATCATATTGTTTATTCTTTTGCTTGAATTTTTTCCCAGTATTTTAACGCTTTCCTTAGGAAGCATGTCCTCATTTAAGACCTTTCCTCTTATTGCGTCTTCGATGTCATGATTGATATAAGCAATTCTATCGGCAAATTTAACTATCTGACCCTCTAATGTAGCGGCAACATTCTTGCCCGTATGATTTTTAATTCCGTCTCTTACTTCCCATGTGAGATTAAGACCATTTTCTCTTTCTAAAATTTCAACAACCCTTAAGCTTTGTTCATTATGTTTAAATCCATGAGGGCAGATTTTATCTAAAACCATTTCACCGGAATGCCCAAACGGCGTATGCCCTAAATCATGACCTAAAGCTATCGCTTCAGTAAGATCCTCATTAAGTCTAAGACTTCTGGCTATTGTGCGAGCTATCTGAGATACCTCAAGGGTATGAGTAAGTCTTGTCCTATAATGATCACCCTCAGGCGATATAAAAACCTGAGTTTTATGTTTGAGTCTTCTGAATGCTTTAGAATATATTATTCTATCCCTATCCCTCTGAAAATCTGTTCTGATGTCGCATTTACTCTCTTGTTTTTCTCTGCCTTTTGATTTATTGCTGCGTTGAGCGAATTGAGACAAAAATTTATCTTCATATGCTTCATACTCTTCACGAATAGTCATTTGAAGCTCCTCCTTCAATTATAAAGCAGCTTTTTTATTAAATTCAAAATCAGCTTATAAATAAAATATCTTGTTGAGAATCCAAGGAAAATTATTATATACTATATCATTAAAATATTAAAAATTCAAGTAAATTGGCTATTTTGAGCTTATTGGAAGAGTTATCTCTATTTTTTTCCAGCCTTATTTATCATTAGTATCCTATTTTATATCTAATTCTACATTATCAAATCATAATTTATTTATAATGCATATCCTTAAACCAAAATAACCAGTTAGATAATGTTAAAGTTTTTTACATTATCTAACTGGTTATACTTTGTAATATTAATTAATAGTCAAGCGAGCAAAAAAGCTAAGCTATGTAAGGGAGTTTCAAAAAATTCCTTGTTCAAGTTTTGTATGATGAAAACCCATTATATCAAGTTTTTGAAACTCCCAGTTGCTAAGTTTTTTTGATACTACCTAACATAATGAGATTATATCTG